>DATLLK010000499.1:0-6893 GCA_035537895.1 Planctomycetota bacterium | reverse complement strand
CCCACTCCCGCTGCGTCATCCGACGACGGCGGAACGCCGATCCGTCCGCCCGTTCGACGGCGGCGGCCTCGGCGAGGGGGACGCGCCGGGGGAAGGCCACCGGCACCCGGACCATGCGGCCGGCCGGGACCTCGACCTCGTCGCGGCCGGCGCCGAGGAGGCGCAGCGTCGTCGCGGCGGACCCGCCCTCGACGCCGGCGAGCAGCCGGGAGAGCGACACGGCCGGCGCCACGGCCCCGGCCGTGTCGCGCAGGACGAGGCTCCCCTCGCCGGTCGGCACCCGTGCCGTCGCCGTGGAGGTGTTGAAGACGACGAGGGAGGCGAAGGCGAGCGCGTCGCCGTCCCGCCGGCCGAGCGCCTCCGACAGGACGTCGTCCTGCCGCGCGTCCCACGCCGGCTGGTTCCAGTCCGTCGCGAGCACGCCCTTCACGCCGGGCGCGACGTCGCCGACCCAGACGTCGACCGCCGCCGGGAGCGCCGCGAAGGAGTCGAACCCGTGCGGCTCGGGCAGCCGCCGTTCGCGCAGCCAGGTCGTGACGAGCGTCAGCCCCGAGAACAGGAGGACGGCGGACGTCACGCCGATCAGGACCGCCGTAGCGAACGGGCGCTCCACCCGGCGTCGAGGGCTCCGGTGGTGGATCGGCTGCCGCATGCGTCCCGCCCGCGCGCCGACGGCCGGCGCTACTTCGTCTCGCCGACGATCTTCGCATCGACCCAGGCGGGGTCCTTCGGCTTGTCGTGGTCCCGGTACCACTGCGTGAAGCCCTCGACCGTGGCGATCAGGGCGCCGTCGCCCGCCTTGGGCTCCTTCGCGTAGACCTGCAGCGACTTGATCACGGAGGGCTTGATCTTGTCCCACACGCGCTTCTGGGACTGCTCCTCCTTCGTGCGCCCGCGGTTCGCCGCGCTCTCGATGCCGACGAACGTGCGCGTGACGTGCTCGACGATCTCGCGGCGCACGTCGCCGTCCACGTCCTTGAAGTGGATCACCGCGTCGAAGGCGGCCTTCACGCGGTCGTTGACGCCGGGCGTGCTGTCGTACTTCATCCAGTCCCGCACGAACGGGAAGCCCTCCTTGTGGTCGTTCAGGAGGGCGATCGCGAGGAAGGACTCGTCGTAGACGGCGGTGGCGGGCTCGTAGCCCTTCGCCTTGAAGATGACCGCCTCGAGCTTCTCGATGATCTTGCGCGTGACGCGCTTGTTCGTGCGCGCGAGCGCCTGCGCCGCCTTCACGTTGACGTCGTCGCGCTCGTTCGTCTTGCTGTTCGGGCGCAGCTTCACGAGGCCCAGGGCCTTCACGAAGAGGCTCTCCGCCTCCTTCTGGAACTTGGCCGCGTCGGCCTCGAACGTCGCCTTGCCGGCGTCGTCGTTGGGCGTCAAGCCGGCGTAGGCCTTCATGACGGCGTCCATCGCCGCGAGGATGTCCTGGTTGTCGCTCTTCCCCTTCTTGAGGTAGTCCTCGAGATGGGCCAGCTCGGCCAGCGCGTCGGCGAGCTTCACCGGCGTCGCCGGCTCCTCCTTCTTCGCGTTCGGGTCGGCCGGGTCGACCGGCGCGTCGGGAGCGATGGGCGCGGGCGCGGCCGGATCGGCGGGCTTCGGATCGTCGGGCTTCGGATCGTCCGGCTTGGGCGCGTCGGGCTTCGGGTCTTCCGGCTTCGGGTCGCCCGGCTTGGGATCGTCCGGCTTCGGCGCGTCCGGCGCCGCACCGGGCGCGTCCGCGGCGTAGACGGCACCTCCGGGCAAGGCGAGCAGCGCGGTCGCCGCCAGCGCAAGCCAGGGGAAGGGGCGCGCGAAGGTCTTGAAACGGTGGGTCATGGACGGATCCTCTTCACCCGCGGAGCGCCGATTGTAGCCGTTCGAGGACCTTCGAGGACCTCGGCAGGCCGGGACCGGCGCAGACGGGCGTCATGGGCGCCCGATCGGCGCCTCTCACAGGGGTGACGCAAAGCCCGGACCCCATGTTCCGGGAGCGCCCGGCGGGCCCCCTCCCGCCGTAGACTCCGGCGAATGGCCGCCACGCCGACCCCGCTCGTCCGCGTCGTGCGGCGCTGGTCCCGGGCCCCCGATCCGTCGACCGCGCTCGCCGCGCTGGGCGAGCGCCCGGGGGCGTTCCTGCGGTGGGCGAACGGCGGCCCCGCCGACATCGCCCGCTGGTCCTTCGCGGGCAGCGAGCCCGCCTCCGTGCTGGAGGTGCGGGGGAACGGGCGAGGGCTGTCGCAGGACCCATGGGCCGCGATGGGTGCGCGGTGGCCGCGGCGCGTGCGGTCGCTCGGCCCGAGGATCCCGTTCGCGGGCGGATGGTTCGGGAGCCTCGGCTACGAGCTGCGCGCGGCGATCGAGCGGGAGCCCCCGCCTCGGCGCCCCCCCGACGGGTTCCCGGCCCTCTGGCTCGGCTGGTACGACGCCGTCGTCGCCTGGGACGCCCGGACGGGGCACGCCTTCCTCGCAGGGCTCGGGGACGGGGTGCGCGAGGCCCGTGACGCCGCGGACCGGCTGCGCGAGCGCCTGCGCGCGGCGCCGGCGAGCGTGCGCGAGCCGCGGGGGGCCGCAAGCGCCGCCCGGTCCGTCACGCGGACGACCCCCGCGGCCTACCGGCGCCGCGTCGCGGACGCGATGGAGCGGATCCGGGACGGGGACCTGTTCCAGGCCAACGTCTCCCAGCGCTTCGAGGCCCGGGCGCCCGTCGGCCCCCTCGCGCTGTTCCGGCGCCTCGCCGCGTCCTCGCCGGCGCCGTTCCTCACGTGGCTCCACCTCGGACACGGGCGCGCGATCCTCTCCGCGTCGCCGGAGCGCTTCCTCGCCCTGCGAGGCGACCTCGCCGAGACGCGTCCGATGAAGGGCACGCGTCCGCGGGGCGCGACCCGGGCGAGCGACCGCCGGCTCGCGCGCGAGCTCGAGGCGAGCGTCAAGGACCGCGCCGAGCTCGCGATGATCACGGACCTCGCCAGGAACGACCTGGGCCGCTCGTGCCGCCCGGGGACGGTGCGCGTGCGCTGCGCGCGGCGGCTCGAGGCGTACCGGACGGTGCACCAGGCGGTCGCGATCGTCACGGGTCGGCTCGAGCGGGGGCGCACCGGGATCGACCTCCTTCGCGGGGCGTTCCCGCCGGGGAGCGTGACGGGCGCGCCGAAGGTCGAGGCCATGCGCGTGATCGACGACCTCGAGGGCGAGGCCCGCGGCCCCTACTGCGGCGCGATCGGCTGGCTCGACGCGGGCGGCGACCTCGACCTCTGCGTCGCGATCCGCACGATCACGGTCGGGGGCGGCCGGGTCGCCTACCGCGTCGGGGGCGGCGTCACGCTCCTCTCGGAGCCCGAGGCCGAGCGGCGCGAGACGCTCGACAAGGGCAAGGCGCTCGCGCGCGCCGTCGCCGGAGCCTCGCCGTGAGGCGCGGGGCATCGCTCCTCGAGGAGGCCGAGGCCTTCCTCCACCACCAGGCGACGGCGCGCGACCTGTCCCCGCACACGATGCGGGCCTACACGGGCGACCTCGTCGAGCTGTCGGCGACGCTCGAGGCCGAGGGCGCGGTCCGCGCCGGCGACGTGGACGTCACGGGCCTGCGCCGTCACCTCGCCTCGCTCGCCGACCGCGGCCTCCACGTGCGGTCGATCGCGCGCAAGGTCTCCGCGATCCGCGCCTTCTTCCGGTGGCTCGTGACCGAGGGCCGGATCGAGACCGACCCCGCGGCGGCGCTGCGGGTGCCCAAGCGCGGCCGGCCGCTCCCGAAGTTCCTGACGCGGGGGCAGGTGGAGGCCCTGCTCGAGGCGCCGAAGGGGACGGGCTGGACCGCGCTGCGAGACCGCGCGCTGCTCGAGCTCCTCTACTCGACGGGCGCGCGCGTCGCGGAGGCCTCGGGGCTCGACGTCGCCGACGTCGACCTCGACGAGGGCGCGGCGCTCCTGCGCGGCAAGGGGAGGAAGGAGCGCGTCGCGGCGCTCGGGAGGCCCGCGATCGAGGCCCTCCTCCGCTACCTCGACGCGACGGTGCGCGAGCGGCGGCGGACGGGGAAGGCGGTCTTCGTCAATCGCGCGGGCGCCCGCCTCTCCGTTCGCGGGGTCGCCCGCGTCCTCGACAAGCACGCGACGTCGGTCGGACTCCCCGTGGGCACGAGCCCGCACGTGCTGCGGCACTCCTTCGCGACCCATCTGCTCGAGGGCGGAGCCAACCTGCGCGAGGTCCAGGAACTGCTCGGCCACGCAAGCCTGTCCTCGACGCAGATCTACACGCACCTGACGCTCGACGCCCTGAAGAAGGTCTACGACGCGGCGCACCCGCGCGCGAAGCGGGAGGCCGGCGCTTAGTCCGTCGCTTCGGAAGTCCTGCGGCCGGCCGAGCCGACCGGCGTCTCACCCGCCGCTGCTCTCCATCTCCGCCCGAGCGCCCCCCGCGGCACGCTGGATGGGGTGCGGAAGTCCGATGACGACGACGACGCGTACTTTCCTGGTACGCGAGGAGGAGGAAGCGGCCTGAGCGCCCCCAGCCAGCGCGCCGTCACGGGGGAGCCATCACGCGCCAGGTGCGCCCGTCGAAAGTGACCAGGTCGCCGGGCACGAGTTTTCGGCTGCGTCGGGTCTCGACCTCGCCGTTCACCTGCGCGCGCCCGTCCTGCACCGCGTGCTTCGCCTCGCCACCCGAATCGCAGGCCCCCGACGCCTTGAGCAGGCTCTGGAGCTCGACGTGGGTCGCGCCCAGCGCGAGCGCGAAGGGCAACGGTTCGCCGTGCGGTCGCTTCGCCTTGTCTCGTGCCACGCGCGCTCCCGTGCCGAGGTTGGCGCGCCCAACGGGATTTGAACCCGTGTTACCAGCTTGAAAGGCTGGCGTCCTGGACCGGGCTGGACGATGGGCGCGGGCGCCTCGAACGGGCAGGGTTCCCCGACGAGCGAGCGCCGTCAAGGCGGCGCCGACCCCTCGCGTCCCCGACCGCGGTACCCCGCCGGCCGGGCGCACGGCCCTCGCCGGGTGGGACACGGGTCACTGCGACGTGAAGAGCGTCTGCAGCGTCCCCATCCAGCGGTCGCGGTTGCGGCCGACCTCGTCCCAGTCGACCTCCATGGCGCGAAAGTCCTTGCCGGGCCGCTTCACCTGCGCGGGCGCCGTGACCCCGTCGCGCAGCGGGATGTTCCCGATCGGGCCCGCGGCGAGCCGGGCCTCGCTGTCCTCCGACACGAGCCACTCGAGGAGCTTCGCGGCGCCCGCGGGGTTGGGACCGCCCGCGATCAGCGCCACCGTGTTCGGGATCACGAGCGTGCCCGGCTGCCCCTCGCCCTGGTCGGGGTAGACGACCGCCACCGGGTCGCCGCGCTCCATCGCGACGAGGGCGTCGTCCGTGTCGGTCACGGCCCACGCGACGCCGTTCTCCGTCTTGCTCGCGAGGTTCATCGTCGCGCCGTTGCTCGGCACGATGCGCACCTCGCCCTTCGCCGCCCGCGCGGCGACCGCCTTCCAGAAGGCCTTCCCCTTCTCCGGGTCCTTCGAGAGGAGGGCGACGGCGTGGGTGTAGGTGGTGCCGGTCAAGGGCCGCGCGACGGTGACGCGTCGCCCCTCGCCGCTCCACTTCGGGTCGGCGAGGTCGGCGACGGAGGTCGGCCAGTCCTTCCTGTCGGGCAGGAGCTTCGTGTTGACGAGGAGGATGCGGGCCCGGCCGGCGAAGGCGACGAACCGGCCCTTCCTGTCGCGCCAGCGCTCGGGGAACCGCTGGGCGACGCCCTCGGGCAGCGGGGCGAAGCACTGGAGGTCGCGCAGGACCACCGTGTTCATGATCTCGTTGGCCCAGAGCAGGTCCGCGACGGGGTGCTCGCGCTCCATCTCGACGCGTCGAGCCATGCCGACGCTGCGCGACGCCTCGGTCTCCCCCACCGCCTCGACCTTCGTTCCGGTCGCCTTCGTGAACTCCTCGACGACCGGGCGGAACTGGTCCTGGTCGACCGAGCAGTAGAGGACGATCTCGTCCTTCGACCCGCCGCAGCCGCCGAGCAGCCCGAGAGCGAGGACCGCGGGGAGGAACCGGGGGAGGCGGGCGGCGGTGCGCATCGGGGTTCGCTCCGTGGAGGTGACGGGAAAGTGTGTCGCTGCCGGTACGTTCGTGCCGCGCGCGCTACGACCCGGCGGACCGCCCCCGGCGGCGCGCCTGCTTGAACCGGGAGGGATCGACTCCGAGCGCCTTGCACTTCTTGTGGAAGTTGGGCCGGCTGATCCCGGCGAGTCGCGCCGCCGCGGCCACGTTCCCCCCGGTCCGCGCCAGGAGGTCCTCGACGTAGCGGATCTCGAAGCGCCGCTGCGCCTCGCGCAGCTCCAGCGGGTCGTCGCCCGCGCGTGGGAGCCCGGCCTCTCCGACGGGGGCCGTCGGCGCGGGCGCCCCGGTGCCCGCCCCCTCGGGCGTCTGGGGGGCGCCGCGGCGCAGCTCGCTGTCGACGCCCGCGAACTCGCCGGGCGCGAAGCGGCGCTCGACCTGCATGCGCAGGCGCCGCCCCGCCCCCTCGGGGTCCGTCCGCGCGATCTCGCGTTCGAGAAGCACCAGGAGCTCAAACGTCTCGAAGGGCTTGCGCAGGAAGTCGCGCGCGCCGCGCCGCATCGCCTCGAGCGCCATGGCCACGCTGCCGTAGCCCGTCATCACGATCACCGGCACCCCGGGCGCAGTCTCCGTCAGGAGCGCGACCAGGTCGAGCCCCGACAGGTCCGGGAGCCGGACGTCGGTCACGACCGCGTCGAACCCCCCGCCGCGGAGACGGTCCGCGCCCTCGCGGCCGGTCGCCGCGGTCTCGACGACGTAGCCCGCCCGGCGAAGCGCCTTGCCGAGCGAGAAGCGCAGTGACTCTTCGTCGTCCACCACGAGGACGCGCCGCCCCTCCGGGGTCGGCGTGCGAGGCATGGCGCCCCCCGACGGGGTCATGGGG
>DATLLK010000498.1:0-2411 GCA_035537895.1 Planctomycetota bacterium | reverse complement strand
GGCGAAGAACAGCGCCTCGAACGGCGACGCCGCGGCGCCCGCCCGCGTGGCGTCGAGGACCGCGACGAGCAGGACCGAGCCGACGACCGCGGGCACGAGCGTGAACGGCGCCTCGACCGCCGCCCCGGGCAGCGCCGCGATAGCGACGATGAACGCCAGGCCGACCGACGCCCCCACCACGATCGCGGTGTCGAGCGAGCCGAAGGCCGGCAGGGACGGCGCGACGAGGAAGTACGCGAGCGCGCCGAGCGCGACCGCTAGTAGGGCGGCAGCTCCGCGTACCACTCGCCCAGCACCCGGAACGCCGACCAGAACGCGCGCTTGGCCGCCTCCTCGTCGAGCGCGTCGTCGATGTTCGGCACGACGAGCGCCTCGCAGGCGCCGGTGAAGGGCTGGATGACGCCCGGGTCGGGCGCGACGGGCCTGGCCAGCGGCACGTTGAGGTCGTTCAGCGTGTCGAGCGCGTCGTCGCCCATCACGACGACGATCTTCGGCTGGACGATCGCGAGCTCGTCGACGACCCGCACGATGCAGGCCGGGTCGGCGAGCGACGGGTCGGCGACCGGGCACTTGACGCACAGCGTCCCGTACACCGCGAGCGGGTCGATGTTCAGCCGCTTGAGCGACTTCATGAGCGCGGTCCCGCTGCGCCCGTAGAACGCGACGCCCTCCTCGACCTCCGAGGCGACCGGCGCGTACTTGAGCAGGAAGACGTCGGCCTGCGGGTGCCCGGAGCCCAGGACGGGCATGAGGTTGCCGCGCGGGCAATGGTGGCAGGACTGCAGGTCGCGGGTCAGCGCGTTGATCTCGCGGATCGCGCGCTCGAGGTACTTCTCGCGGATCTCGTCGTCGGTCGCGGGCATCGGTCCCGCAAGCTTCGACGGCTCGACACCCCGGCCTTCCCCGTGCATCACGCCTTGCGGGTGGCGCGGCGCACCGCGCGCTCCTTGCGCGCTCGGCGCGCGCCCGGCGGCGTCGCCTTCGTCTGCAGGAACTTCAGCGCCTGCACGTAGAGCAGGCTCGACGGCTTCGTGAGGATGTCCGCCTCGCGCAGGGACTCCATGAACTCCTCGGGGCCGTCGAAGTCGCGCATGCGGACGCGCACCGAGCCGAGCCCCTGGGCGACGTGCGCGTCGGAGCCCGCGCCGGCCGGGATGCGGTACTTGGCGGCGAAGCGCGCGGCCTCCTCGTTGAACGACCCGATCGCGACACGCGGGTTGTAGACCTCGATCGCGTCGACGTCCTCGACGATGTCGAGCAGGTGCTCGTAGTCGGGCACCGCGTGCATGCGGTCGAAGGGGTGCGGCACGTAGACGAGCCCGCCCTGGCGGCGGATCTCGGCGACGGTCTCGGCCATCGTCATGCCGCGCGGGATCTTCTCCTCGAGGAAGAGCCCGATGACCTCGCCCTGGACGGCGGTCTTGACCTCCTCGGCGACGATGACCTTCACGCCGTACTCCGCGCTCAGCGCCTGCGCCTCGAGCGCGCCCGAGATCTCGTTGTGGTCGGTCACGGCGATCGCGCCGAGGCCCTGGGTCCGCGCGGTCTGGAGCAGCACCTCGACGGGCGTCGCGCAATCGCCCGAGTGGTCGGTGTGCATGTGCAGGTCGACGTCGAGCAGCGGTCGGGACTTCAGGCGGGCGCGCAGGTCGGGGTCGCCGCGGCCGTCGTGGCGGCGGTTCGCGAGGCGCTCGTAGACCTCCTCGAGGTCGTCGGCGACGGCCGTCCACGGGCGCGGCGCGGTGGCCGCGCGCAACCGCTCGCGCAGTGCGGTGTCGCGAATGAGGTTGGCGAGGCCGGCCGCCAGCGCGTCGGGGTCGCGGAGCTCGAACACGACGCCGCGCTCGCCATCGCCGGTGACCTCCTCGTAGACCGCGAGGCGGCTGACGAGCGGGACCGCGCCCGCGGCCTGTGCGCGCAGCACGAGCCCGGGCGCCGGGGCGGCGCCGTCGGAGGCGGCGACGAGGACGTCGGCGGCGCCGAGCATCGCCGCCTCGTCGCCGTCGGCCTGGAACTCGACGCGGGCGAGCAGGTCGGCGCGCAGGGGCGTGCTCGACGACGGCCCGCGCGCGCTCTGCACCACGGCGCGCCAGTCCAGGTCCGGGTCGAGGCGGCGCAGGCCGCGCAGGAACAGCCGCAGGGCCGCGCGCTCCTCCTCCTCGACGAAGGCGATCGTGACCGGCTCGCCGGGTTCGCCCGCCTCACGCGGGATCCCGTCGACGCCGGGCGGCACGACCTGGTAGTCGCCGGGGAAGAAGCGCTGCAGGAGCGCGCGCGTGGTCTCGAAGCTCGCCAGGCGCGCGTCGAGGCGCCCGAACACGAGCTGCACGACCTTGCGCGCGACCTGCGTGGAGACGATCCGCTCGGTCGGCGCGTGGAAGCTGCCGACGTTGAGCGCGCGGGAGTGGCGC
>DATLLK010000497.1:0-6595 GCA_035537895.1 Planctomycetota bacterium | reverse complement strand
CGCGTGCGGGTTCCTCCTCGTGCCCGCGCTCCCGACGACGGTCGGCGCGGCGGCGATCGTCGGGCTGCTCGCGCTCGCGGGCCTCGTCTGGCGGCGCGACCCGGACCGCCGGGCGCCCGTCGCCGTCGTCGTCCCACCGCGAGCGGCCGCGCGCCCGATCCCGAGACGCCGCGCGGCCGCGCTCGCGGCGCTCGTGGGCGCGTCGCTCTTCGTCGTCGAGATCGTCGCCGGGCGCACGGCCTCGCGCATGGCCGGCGACGGCGTCTACACGTGGACCGCGGTGCTGGGCGCCGTGCTGCTCGGGTGGACGCTCGGCGGGGCGATCGCGTCGCGGCGTGCCGACGGCCCGGATCCCGCCGGGCGCGCGGGCGTCGCGCTGCTCGTAGCCTCGGTCCTCTGCGCCCTGTCCGCCTGGACGCCCGCCGTGCTGCCCCCGCTCGTCGCGTCGCCGGGTCCCACGCTCCCGTTGCGCCTCGCGCTCGGCGCGGTCCTCGCGTGGACGCCGGCCGCGGCGGCGCTCGGCTACGCCGCGCCGCTCATCACGCGCGCGGCCCTCGAAGGCTCGCCGCGCGACGCCGGCACGGTCGGCCTCCTCTACGCGTGCGGCACGGCGGGCGGCGCGGCCGCCTGCATCGCGGTGAACCCCTGGCTCGTCCCCGTTCTCGGCACGGGCGGCGCGACACTCCTCGTCGCGCTCCTCCTCGTGCTCGCGCTCCCGCTCGCGGGCCGCCGCCTCGAGGCGCCGTGGGCCGTGGGCCTCGGGGCGGCGTTCCTCGCCGCGACGCTGCCCCTCGGGCCGGCGCGCGCGGTCGGCGCCCGCCTCGCCCTGCGCGACGACCTCGGGGCGGTCTTCGCCGCCGACTCGCGCTACGGCCGCGTCCGCGTGGACGTCTCGCCCGACGCGGACGCGCTCGGCCGCCCCCGCCTGCGTCGGCTCGTGATCGACGGCTTCGTCCACGGGTTCTCGGACCCGGACGATCCCGCGTGGCTCGGCTACGGCTACGAGGGGATCTACGCCGCCGCCACGGACCGCCTCGCGCCCGCCTCCGGGCCGCCGCCGCGGGCGCTGTTCGTCGGGGGCGGGGGCTGCGCCTTCCCCCTCTGGCTCGCCCGGGAACGACCGGGCGCCGCGATCGACGTCGTCGAGATCGACCCGGTCGTCACGCGGGCGGCGCACGAGGCGATGGGCCTCCCCGACCCCGCTCCGTTCACCGTGACCCACGAGGACGGGCGCACGTTCGTCGACCGGCGGCCGCTCGACGCGCCGCCCTTCGACCTCGTCTACGCGGACGCGTTCGACGACCTCTCGGTGCCCTGGCACCTCGCGACCACGGAGTTCGTCGAGGCGCTCCGGCGGCGCATGACGCCGCGGGGCGTCGTGCTCTGGAACCTCGTGGACGCCGCATGGAGCGCGCGCTTCCTCGGCGCCGTCGTCTCGACGCTGCGTCAGACCTTCGACCACGTCGTCGTCCTGGGGCCCGAGGTGCCGGGCGACGCGCAGGAGACGTTCGTCGTCGTCGCCTCCGACGCGCCGCTCGGCCTCGAGGGTCTCCAGGCCGTGGGCGGAAGCGCCCGCGGGGCGCCGCTCGCCCCCGTACGGCGGTTCAGCGACGCGGAGATCGAGGCGTTCGTTCGCGCGGCGGACGGGATGGTCCTGCGCGACGACCACGCGCCCGTCGAGGCCCTCCTCGCGCCGGTGGTACGCCGCCGGGCGCGCCGGTAGACCTGTCGCCCGTGCGCCCGATCCTCCCCCCCGCCGCCGCCGTGTTCCTCGCCGGGGCCGGCACGATGGCCTTCGAGATCCTCGTCCCGCGGCGGCTCGCGCCGTGGCTCGGGACGGCCCTGCCCGTGTGGACCTCGACGTTCGCGGTCGTGCTCGCGGGGCTGGCGCTCGGGGCCGCGGTCGGCGGGTGGGTGGCGGACCGCGTGCGGCGCGGCGTCGGCGAGCCCGTCGTGTTCCTGCTCGCGGCGGTCGGGATCCTCGCCGCGCCCGAGCTCGGGAAGGCCGCCGCGGCGTACGGCGTGCACCTCGGCGCCGTCGAGGGAGCGGTCGTGACCACGACGGTCGCGGCGTTCCTGCCCCTCTTCCTCCTCGGGATGGTCTACCCCTTCGCCGCGCGCGACGCCGTCGTGCGGTCGCGCGAGCCCGGTCCGGCGCTGGGTCGCCTGTCCGCCGCCGGGGCGCTCGGCAGCGTCGCCGGGACCTTCGCGACGTCGTACGGACTCCTGCCGCGCGTCGGCGTGACCCTGGCGCACGGGATCGTCGCGGGGATGCTCGTCCTCGCGGGACTCCTGCGCGCGGGCGGCCCGCGGCCCGAGGCGTCCGAAGCGCTCCCCCTGCCGCCGCCGCGGCCCGCGGGGTCGCACCCGCTCGTCGCCGCGACGCCCCTCTCCGTCGCCGCGCTCCTCGCGATCGCCGGGCTCGGCGGGCTCGCCACCCTCGTGCTGGAGGTCGTCGCGGCGCGGCGCACGGCGCTCGACGCCGGCTCGAGCCTCGAGGCGTGGACCTCGGTGCTGGCCGTCGTGCTGGGAGGCCTCGCGCTCGGCGGGACGATCGGCGGCCTGCTCGCGCCGATCCGCAACCCGCGGCGCACGCTCGTCGCGACGCTCGTGGTGGCCGCGCTCCTCTGCGGCGCGACGCCGTGGACGGCGCGGGCCGTCGCGTGGGCGCTCGGCCTCCCCGAGCACGGATTCCGCCTGCGGGTCGCGATCGGGGTCGCCGTCGCGTACGGCGCCGCCTTCACGGCGATCGGCGCGCTGCCGCCGGTGCTGGCCCGCGCGGCGCTCGCCGGCCACGCGAGCGCGGGACGGAGGGTCGGCGCCATCTCCGCGGTGGGCACGCTCGGGGCGCTGGTCGGCTCGCTCGCAACGGGGCCGCGCCTGCTCCCGTGGCTGCGCCTCGAGGGCACCGTGTTCGGACTCGCGGGACTTCTCGCGCTCTCCGCGACCCTCGTGGCGCGCCGACGCCTCATGCCCGCCCTCGCCACGTGCGGCGCGCTCGCGCTCGCCGTGGTCGCGGCCGCGCCGTGGGCAAGGGCTCGCGAGCGCGGGCTCGAACTCGGCCTGCGGCCCGACGCCGACGGCGTGTGGGTCACGGACGGGGGCTACGCACGCGTTCTCGTGGACGTGGCGCCGGAGGCCTCGCGCTACGACCGCGCGGTGCGCCGGATGAAGATCGACCTGCGCACGCACGGCATCCACGACTTGAAGGACCCGTCCTGGATCGGGAGCAACTACGGGACGCTCTACGCGGCGGCGACGGAACGGCTCGCGTCCCAGAACCCCGCGCCGCGCGTGCTGTTCCTGGGCGGCGGCACGTACACCGCGCCGCGCTGGATCCGCACGTGGCGGCCCGACGCATCCGTGCACGTGGCCGAGATCGACCCCGAGGTCACGCGCGGGGCGCGCGAGGCGCTCGCCCTGACCGACCTCCACGGCCTGCGCATCGACCACGCCGACGCGCGGACCGTCGTGCGCGACGCGGCGAGGAGCTCCGACGTCCGGTACGACCTCGTGTACATGGACGCCTTCGGCGACCTCGGCGTCCCCTGGCACCTGACGACGCTCGATTTCGTCCGCGACGTGAAGTCCGCGATGCCTCCGGGCGGCGTCTACTTCGCGAACTCGATCGACGTCTTCGACTCGGGCCGCTTCGTCGGCGCGATGTACGCGACGCTCCGCGCCGCCTTCGCGCACGTCGAGGTGATCGGCGTCTCGCGCTGGGACGCGTGGGTCCAGAACTTCGTCTTCGTGGCCTCCGACACGCCGCTGGACCTCGACGACCTCGAGCGGCGCGACCCCTCGTCGCGGGACGGCCGGGGCACGCTGGACGTGTACCGCTACCCCCGCGCCGACTTCGAAGCGCTCGTCGAGCGCGTCCACGCCGTGCCGCTCACGGACGACTTCGCACCCGTCGAGGACCTCCTCGCGCCCGCGGTCGAGCTGACGAGCCGGCGGTAGCGAGGGTCGGGCGGCGGGGTTCCTACTCGGGGAACACCACGCTGGCGGGGATGTCGGGACGCTCGCGGCGGTGCCAGCCCGTCGCCTCGAGCGCGACGGAGCCGTGCTCGTCCTTGACGAGGCGGCCGGTGACCACGACGAGGTCGAGGCGCCGCAATTCGGGCAGCTTCGGGACCGCGGCGACGTCGCCCTTCTCCTTCACCGCGACGGGGATCGTCCGTGCCGCCACGTCCTCGGCCGGGATGCAGCAGTAGTCCCAGGGCGTCGGGCAGTTCTCCATCGTGTCCGCGCCGTGGCCGCAGAAGTCGAGCCCGGCGTCGACGAGCGTGAAGGCGGCGAAGCCCGGCGTCAGGTCGCGCACGCGGCCCACGACGACGACGGCGTCCTTCGGCGCGCTCTTCAACGCCTGATCGACGGACTGGGCTTCGCCGGGGTCCTTGCCGAGCGCGAAGCGGGAGACCGCGCCCGCGGGCGCGGCGGCGCCCCCGCCCGTCGCCGCGGACGGGACCGGATCCTTCCCGCAGGCGGCGAGCGCGACGACGGAGGCGACGAGGAGCGAGAAGATCGTGCGGTGCATCAGAGCTTGCCTCCGAGGGCGTCGGGGAGCGGGAGACGGACGGCGCGCACGGCGGGGACGATCCCGCCGAGGAGCCCGGCCGCGAGCGCGGCCGCCAGACCGAAGAAGCGTACGCCGGACCCGAGGTCCAGGTAGAAGGCGCCGAGGGGGAATCGCAGGGGCACCTCCCCGGCGAGCGAGGCCGCGACGAACGCGAGGGCGCCCCCGCAGAGCCCGATCAGGAGGGACTCCTGCACGAGGGAGACCGCGACGGCCGTGGGCCCGTAGCCGACGGCACGGAGCGCCCCCATCTCGCGCGTGCGGGCCAGGACGGCCGCGAACATCGTGTTCGCGCAGCCGAAGACGCCGCCCGCGAAGACCAGCGCGGCCATCATCCAGGCGAGCGAGGCCACGGGCCCGATCGCCCGGCGCAGCGCGCCGTAGATGCGGGTCTCGGGGACGGCCGTCGCCTCGAGGCGCACGTTCTGCGTCGTGTAGAGATGGAGACGGGGGAACCCCGAGGGGTCCTTCAGCCGCAGCGCCACGCAGGACACGTCGATCCGCCGCGTCGCCTGCATGACGTCCTCGAGGCGGCCCCAGATCTCGGCCTCGAGGACCGTGCCCGGCGCCGCGAAGCGCCCCGAGACCGTCCAGTCGCGCTGCTCGAGCCGGATGGTGCGCCCTACGGCGAGGTCCCGGTCGTCGAGCCCCATCCGCGCGGCGGCCAGCCGTCCCACCATGACCTCGTAGGACCCGCGGGGCTCGGTGCCCTCCACGACCACGACGGCGGGGTGGACGAGGTAGGCGCCCGGCGTCACGCCCCGCACGAGCCCGATGCGGTCGCCGATGCGCGAGGCGACGTGCAGCTCGATGCTGGCCGCCCGCTCGCCCCCCACCTCGGCGACCCCGGGCGCCCCCTGCGCGACCTGCTGGGCCGCGCCGTAGCCCAGGAACGAACGGATCAAGTCCGTCTCCCCCGACGCGCCGACGACGACCGCGACGTCCTCGCTCGCGCTGCCGGTCACGCTGTCGTCGAGCCCGCGCGCGAAGCCCGCCATCAGGGTCACGAGGAAGGCGATGAGCGCGACGCCGCCGAGCGTCAGCAGCGTGCGTGCGCGGCGTCGCGTGAGATTGCGGAGCGCGTAGCGGAACGGGAGCATCAGGCCGGTCTCACGGCCTCGGACACGGGCCGGAGGACCGCTTCCAGGGCGGGCCCGAGGGCCGCGAGCACGCCGACCACGAGGGAGGCGACCAGGCCGGCGACCGCGATCTCGGGGCCGGCGACGAAGTCGATCCCGAACCCCTCGACGCCGAGCGTGGTCGGCTGGAAGTGGAACCAGAGGAGGACGGCCGTCGTGCCGATCGCGCCGCCCATCACCGCGAGCAGGAGCCCCTCGAGCAGCAACAGGCTCGCGAGCCGGGCCTTCGTGACGCCGAGCGTCTCGAGCGCCCCGAGCTCCTGCGCGCGCGTCTGCGCGCTGATGAAGACCGTGTTGCCCACGATCAGCACCACGACGAGGACGGCGAGGTAGCCGAGCAGGCGGGCGAACCCCACGATCTCGGCGACCTCCTCGACCGCGCCCTGGACGAACGCCTGGAGCGTCTTCGTGTCGGTCGGCGCGACGTCGGTCGCGAACAGGCGGTCGATCTCGCGCGCGACCGCCTCGGCGTCCGCGCCGGGCGCGAGCTTGACGAAGTACTCCGAGGTCTGGCCCTGGAGGTCGCGCACGAGCTGCAGCGGCTTCTCGTGGACGAAGGCGACGTTGTCGAGCCCCGGCCCGTCGCCGTCCACGATCCCCTTCACCTCGACGTCGAGCACGCCGAGCGGCCGACCAGCGCCCCGTTCGACGCGGCCTTCCACGACGCGACGTCGCCCGAGAGCACGCGCAGGCCGTGCACCTTCTCGAGCGTCTCCGTGTCGACCCCGTGCAGCGTGACGAGGTCGAGGTTGCTGCGGCACATGTTCACGTAGATCGTCGTCGGCAGCGTCTCCTCGACGCCGGCGACCGACTCGATCCGCTCGCGGTAGCGCTCGGGCAGCTCGGACGTGAGCGGGCAGAAGCGGCTCTGCTGGAAGAC
>DATLLK010000496.1:0-15365 GCA_035537895.1 Planctomycetota bacterium | reverse complement strand
GGGTGGAGGAGGGGCGTGGACACCCCGGACGGGGGGCTCTCGAGGCCGACGGAGCTCATGGGTCGCGCGCTACGAGCGGGGGGAAGGGCTGGAGCCCGGGCCGTTCGAGCGACGTCCGAGGGACGCGATCCAGCTCCCTAGCAGGATCACGCCGAACCCTGCGCAAAGCAGGATCACGGCGAGAGAGCGTCCCCCGCCGCCGGTGAGGGTCAGCATCCCGACGATCGCGAGGACGAGCCCGGCGACGAAAGCGGCCATGGCCAAGGCAAGGAATCGAGGCTGGGGCGACACAGTCCACCTCCACGGAGGTGGACGGCGGCCCGACCGTCCTGACTACCTGCGCGGCCCGATGCGCGCGCACCCTTGCGAACGCGCGGAGTCTACCCGACGCGAGCGTGGTCGTCGGCAAAGGGTCGGTCCACTCTCTACCGGGGAGCCGCGACTTCCGACAACTCCTCCATGGAGGCGGATCGGACCGAGTCGCCGCTCTCCCTGCGGCCGCCCGCGTCACGGAGTCCTGAGAGGGCGTTTAGACTCCGGCCACGATCGCGCCGAACGGCGCACGGGAGGATCCGATGGCCGGCACCTGGAAGATGATCGAGCTCGTGGGCACCTCGCCGGTCTCGTTCGCCGAGGCCGTCAAGAACGCCGTCGCGGACGCCCAGAAGACGGTCCGCGGCATGGCATGGTTCGAGGTGGTCGAGCAGCGGGGCGCCATCGAGGGCGGCGCCGTGAAGGAGTTCCAGGTGAAGATCGACGTCGCCTTCAAGGTCGAAGTCGAGGGCACCGGGAAGAAGCCGCGCGCGTAAGACCCCGGGCCTACAGGGTCCGGTTCGGCCGGGGCCGGCGACGGGCCGGTCGAGCCCGACGCGGCGGTATGCTCGTCCGGATGATCCGGATCCTCGCCGTCGGCGACGTCGTGGGGCGGCCCGGCCGCACCGCCCTCTCCCACTTCCTGCCCCTCCTGAAGAAGGAGCGGCAGGTCGACGTCGTCGTGGTCAACGCGGAGAACTCCGCCTCGGGCGCGGGGATCAACGACAAGATCTACCGCGAGATCCGCGCGCTCGGCGCCGACGCCGTCACGATGGGCGACCACGCCTTCGACAAGAAGGAGGCCTTCCCGCTCTACGAGCGCGAGGAGCGGCTCCTTCGGCCCGCGAACTGGCCGAAGGGCGCGCCGGGCCGCGGGGCCTGCCTCGTCGACGGCCCGCGGGGGACGAAGATCGGCGTGCTCCACCTCCAGGGCAAGGTCTTCATGCCCACGCAGTGGGACTTCTTCGAGGAGGCCGACCGCGCGATCGCGACGCTGAAGGAGCACACGAACGTCATCGTCGTCGACATCCACGCCGAGGCGACGAGCGAGAAGATCGCGCTGTCCTGGTACCTCGACGGCCGCGCGTCGCTCCTCTTCGGGACCCACACGCACGTCCCCACCGCCGACGCGCTGATCCGGCCGCAGGGCACCGCCTACATCACCGACGTCGGGATGACCGGGCCCTACGACGGCGTCATCGGGCGCGTGAAGGAGGCGGTCCTGAAGAAGATGCGCCTGAACGTCCACGAGCCCTTCAGCGTGTCGGACGGCGACATCCGCTTCGGCGCCGTCCTCGTGGACGTGGACGAGCGCACGGGCCGCGCGACCCGCATCGAGCCGATCTTCCAGGCCGTCCCCGCCGAGGCGCTCGTCGGCGCCGCCGCGCGGGACTCCTGACCGGTAGAGACCGACGCAAGGGCCGGACGAGGGAGGGGGGTACCATCGCGTCGCGATGGCTCCCGCGCCGATCCCCGCCGCGCAGGCCCTGACGGTCACCGAGCTGACGCTCGCGATCCAGGGCACGCTCCAGGGCGCGTTCGGCGAGGTCTGGGTCCGCGGTGAGCTCTCGGGCGTGCGGCGCGTGTCGTCCGGTCACGTGTACCTGTCGCTGCAGGACCAGGGCGCCACGCTCCCCGCCGTGATCTGGCGGAGCACGGCGGCCCGCCTGCGGTTCGACCTCGTGGACGGGACCGACGTCGTGTGCCGCGGCGGGGTCGACGTCTACCCGCCGCACGGGCGCTACCAGCTGATCGTGCACGAGATCCACCCGCTCGGCGTGGGGGCCCTCCAGCTCGCCTTCGAGCAGATGCGGAAGAAGCTCGAGGCCGAGGGACTCTTCGCGCCCGAGCGCAAGCGGCCGATCCCGTTCCTGCCCCGGCGAATCGCGCTCGTGACCAGCAAGAGCGGCGCCGCCGTGCGCGACCTCGTCACCGTGATCCACCGGAGGTTCCCGCGCGTCGAGATCGTGCTCGTGGCGGCCCGCGTGCAGGGCGAGGGCGCCGCGGAGGACGTCGCGCGCGGCCTGGCGCTCGCCGACGAGCGGGCGGGCGCCGACGTGATCGTCGTCGGGCGCGGCGGCGGGTCGCCCGAGGACCTGTGGGCGTTCAACGAGGAGCCCGTCGCGCGGGCGATCGCCGCCTGCGCGACTCCGGTCGTGTCCGCCGTCGGCCACGAGATCGACGTCACGATCGCCGACCTCGTCGCCGACCTGCGCGCGGCGACGCCGAGCCAGGCGGGCGAGCTCGTGGTCCCGGTGCGGGCCGAGCTGATCGACGACCTCGTGCGGCGCGAGTCCCGGCTGGTCCACCTCGTGCGGACGCGCGTCGACCGCGCGTGGCAGCGCGTCGAGGCGTCGGCGGGCCGTCCGTGCCTGCGCGATCCGCGCACGCGCACCGACCCCCTGCGACGCCACCTCGACCACGTCGGGGCGCGGCTCGCCTCGCGGCACCCCGCCGCCGAGCTCGCCCGGCGCCGGTCGACCGTCGAGGACCTCGGTGCGCGGGCGCGGCTCGCCGTCGAGCGCCGGCTCGAGCGGGCGCGGGAGGGCGTCGCCTCGCTCCGGGGCAGGCTCTCCCCGGCCGTCCCGCGCGGCGTGCTCGACCGCGGCCGCGCCCGGCTCCTCGACGCCGCCTCGCGGGCCGCCGTCGGCGCGCGCCGGCGCCTCGACCGGGCGCTCTCCGTCCACGAGGCGCGGCGCGCGGCGCTCGAGGCGCTCTCGCCGCTGCGCGTGCTCGACCGCGGGTACAGCCTGACGCGGGTCGGGCCGCGGATCCTGAAGTCCGTCGCGCAGGCCCGCCCGGGCCACTCGATCTCGACACAGCTCGCCGACGGCGTGGTCGAGAGCCGCGTCGAAGCCGTGCGTCCCGCGACGAAGCCCGCGGCGACCCTCTCCGCGCCCCGGAGCCCGTGATGCCGGCGCCCTTCCGCGTCGGCTCCCGCGCGAGCCTGCTCGCCCGCACCC
The DNA here is from genome assembly GCA_035537895.1 of Planctomycetota bacterium. Lineage (GTDB taxonomy): Bacteria > Planctomycetota > PLA2 > PLA2 > JAEUHO01 > DATLLK01. The sequence continues at coordinate 12,090 of DATLLK010000496.1, read as the reverse complement.
AGACGGAGTGGATCGCCGGGCGCCTGGGCGACGGCGTCGCGCTCGTCTGGATCCGGAGCGAGGGGGACGCGGACACGACGCGCCCGCTGTCCGCGATGGGGGGGACGGGCGTGTTCACCGCGGCGCTCCACCAGGCGCTGCGCGAGGACCGGTGCGACGCCGCCGTCCACTCGCTGAAGGACCTGCCGGTCGCGCCCGAGGCGGGGGTCGTGCTCGGCGCCGTCCCGGTGCGCGAGGACGCGAGGGACGCGCTCCTCTCGCGCGGCGGGGAGACGCTCGAGGGGCTGCGCCGCGGCGCCGTCGTCGCGACCGGGAGCCCTCGACGCGCGGCCCAGCTGCTCCGCGCGCGCCCCGACCTCGCGATCACGGGCCTCCGCGGGAACGTGGACACGCGGCTGCGCCGGCTGAAGGAGGGCGCCTTCGACGCGATGGTCCTCGCGGTCGCGGGCTTGAAGCGGCTCGGGCGCGACGACGAGATCGCCGAGATGCTCGCGCCCGAGGTCATGCTGCCCGCGGCCGGCCAGGGCGCGCTCGCGATCACGATCCGCGAGGGCGACACCCGCGCCGAGGACCGCGTCCGCAGAGTGGCCGACGTTCGCGCCGCGGCCGCCGTGACGGCGGAGCGGGCCGCCCTGCACGGCCTCTCGGCCGGCTGCCACGCGCCGGTCGGCGCGCTGGCCGAGGTGGCGGACGGGGTCGTCCGGCTGCGCGTGCGGGTCCTGTCGCTCGACGGCCGCACCGCGCTCGAGGAAACGGGGTCGGCGGGCCTCGCCGAGGCCGACGCGCTCGGGCACGCGGTCGCAGAGAGCCTGCTCGCTCGCGGCGCGGCGCCGCTCGTCGCCGCCACGTGAGCGGCGCCACGACCGGCCCCGTCGTCGTCGTCGCCACGGAGGAGACCGCCGTGGCCTGGACGCTCGTCCTGCGCGCGCGCGGGATCGACGCGCGCGCCTGCCCCGCGTCGCGCGTGGCGGCCCCCGAGTCCCGCGACGCCGTGCGCGACGCCCTCCTCGCGGCCGGGGACGCGCTGGTGCTCGCGACGTCGCCGAACGCCGTGCGCTTCCTGCCCGACGCGGCGGGACGCGGCCGCCCTGCGGCGGCCGTGGGCGCGGCGACCGCGCGGGCGCTGCGCGCGGCCGGGTTCGCCGTGGAGGCGCGGGGCGAGTCGGGCGCAGAGGACCTCGCGCGCCGGCTCGTCGAGGGACCGGCGCGCCACGTCCTGTGGCTGCGCGGCGAGGTCGCCCGCGAGGAGGGCGCGGCGACACTGCGCGCGGCCGGGTGGACCGTCGACGAGGTCGTCGCGTACCGGGTCGTGCCCCACGAGGGCTTCGCCGCGTGCGTCGCAACGGGGCCCGCGCGCGCGTACGTGCTCGGGAGCCCGCGCTCGGTCGCGGCCCTCGTCCTGGCGCTGCGCGCGGCGGGGCGCACGGCGTGGCTGTCGGCCCCGCTCGTCACGGTCGGCGCGACGACGCTCGAGGCCATCGTGGCGCACGGCTTCCCGGGCGGCATCGCCGCGACGGAGCCCACGGTCGAGGCGGTGGTCGCCGCCGTCGAGTCGCTCCCGTAGCCCGGCCTATACACGAGACGCCGAGGTTGGGGGCCGCGCCTTGGGCCCGGGCGTGTCGTACACCAGCGTCGGTTCCCAACGTCGCATCCACGAAGCGGCCGCTCCTCGACGTGATGCTGCAACACGCGCCTCCCTCTCGGGCCCCTCGCCGGCTCGGGCCGGGCGCCTCGCTCTCGGGCCCTCACCGGCTCGGGCCCTCGCGGACCGCTCGGCCCGTCCACTTCGCGGACCGGTGCGGCATGGTCGCGGCCGCTTCGCGCCCGGGCCCAATCCATCGGCCCCAACCGCGGGCTGTTCATCGCAAGATCCCCCAGGGGGCCTCGACGCTCGTGCATGGACCGGGCTGGCCGGCCCCGCCCCGGCGGGACGCCGGAGGCGGGCTTGGTACGTTCGACGTCCTCCGACGGAGTGCCCGATGGACCTGATCGTTCGCCCGCGCCGTTGGCGCCGCACGCCCGCCCTGCGTCGCCTCGCGCGGGAGACCCGCCTCCACCCGGCGGACCTGATCGCGCCCCTGTTCGTCGAGGCGGGGACGGGGGTCCGCCGGCCCGTCGCCTCCATGCCCGGGCAGTCGCGGTTCAGCCCGGACACGATCGTCGAGGAGGCGAAGCGCCTCGAGGCGCTGGGGGTCGGCGGCGTGATCCTCTTCGGGGTCCCCGCGACGAAGGACCCCACGGGGAGCTCGGGCTGGGACCCCGCGGGGCCCGTGCCGCGGGCCCTCGACGCGATCCGGCGCGCCGCCCCGCGCCTCGTGCGCGTCGCCGACGTGTGCCTGTGCGAGTACACGGACACCGGGCACTGCGGCCTCGTCGCGCACGGCGACGTCAGGAACGACGAGACGCTGCCGCTGCTCGGCAAGGAGGCCGTCGCCTACGCGCGCGCGGGGGCCGACGTGGTCGCGCCGAGCGCGATGATGGACGGCCAGGTGGCGGCGATCCGCGAGGGCCTCGACGCGGCGGGGCACCCGAACGTCCCGATCCTCGCCTACGCCGCCAAGACGGCCTCCGCGTTCTACGGGCCCTTCCGCGAGGCCGCGGGCAGCACGCCGGGGACGGGCGACCGCAAGGGCTACCAGATGGACCCGGCGAACCGCGCCGAGGCGCTGCGGGAGATCCTGCTCGACGTGGAGGAGGGCGCCGACGCGGTCATGGTGAAGCCGGCCGGGCCCAACCTCGACCTGATCCGGGACGCGGCCGAGGCGGTCGTCGTGCCCGTCGCGGCCTACCAGGTCTCGGGCGAGTACGCGCAGATCCACGCCGCGGCCGAGCGCGGGTGGCTCGACCTCGACCGCTGCGCGTACGAGTCGCTCGTGGGCATCCGCCGCGCCGGAGCGCGCTGGATCCTCACGTACTTCGCGGCGCACGCGGCGGAGGCGATCGCGTCGGGCCGCTGGGAGTGGATGTGACCTCGTCGCCGGACGCGGACCGTCCGGGCGAGCGGTGGACCGGTCGCGGCGGCGCGGGCCCGCGCAGCCGCGGGTTGAACGAGGTCGCGCGCAGGCTCTTCCCCGGCGGCGTGTCGAGCCCGGTTCGCGCGTTCCGCTCGGTCGGGGGCGAGCCGCCGGTCATCCGGGCCGCGCGCGGGGCCTACCTCGCCGACGTGGACGGCAACCGCTACGTGGACCTGATCGGCGCGTGGGGGCCGATGGTGCTCGGGCACTCGCACCCCGCGGTCGTCGCCGCCGTGGTGCGCCGGATGCGACGCGGGAGCGCGACGGGCACGCCGTCGCCCGACGAGCCCCGCCTCGCGCGCCGGATCCGGGACGCCCTGCCGTCCGTCGAGCGCCTCCGCTTCGTCTGCTCGGGGACGGAGGCCACGATGTCCGCGCTCCGTCTCGCGCGCGCCGCGACGGGCCGCGAGGGGATCGTCAAGTTCGAGGGCTGCTACCACGGCCACGGGGACGCGTTCCTCTCCGCCGCGGGCAGCGGCGCGCTGACGTTCGACGCGCCCGACAGCCCGGGCGTGCCCGCGTCGGTCGTCGGCGCGACGCACACGGTGCCGTACAACGACCTCGCCGCGGTGGAGCGCGTCCTCCGCGCGCACGCGGGCGCGATCGCCGCCGTCTTCGTCGAGCCCGTCGTCGGGAACATGGGCTTCGTCGAGCCGCTCGAGGGGTTCCTCGTGGGCCTTCGCCGGCTGTGCGACGCGCACGGCGCGCTCCTCGTCTTCGACGAGGTGATGACGGGCTTTCGCGTGCACCGGACCTGCGCGCAGGGCCTCTACGGCGTGCGGCCCGACCTGACGACGCTCGGCAAGGTGATCGGCGGGGGCTACCCGGTGGGCGCCTACGGCGGGCGCGCCGACCTCCTCGCGAAGATCTCTCCGGAGGGGAAGGTCTATCAGGCGGGGACGCTCGCCGGGCACCCCGTCGCCATGACGGCGGGGCTCGCGACCCTGCGCGGGATCCTGCGTCCGGGCGCGTTCGAGGCGATGGCGGACGCCACGGGGCGGATCGCCACGGGGATCGAGCGCGCGCTCTGCTCCGCGGGGGTCGAGGCGGTCGCGCCGCACCTCGGCGGGATGATGGGGCTCTGGTTCGCGCCGCGCGCCCCCCGCAACCTCGCGGAGGCCAAGGCCACCCGGACGGACCGGTTCCGCGCGTTCCATGCGGCGATGCTCGCGGGGGGCGTCTACCTTCCGCCGTCGCCCTACGAGGCGTGGTTCGTCTCGGCGGCGCACGGCCCGCGGGAGGTCGAGCGCGTCGTCGAGGCCGCCGCCCTCGCGGCGGCCGTCCTGCCCGCTTGACCCGGCCGGGCGGTCGGGGCACCGTGGCTCCGGCTGCCGCGACGGACCGGGGGGGCCCGGATTCGCGCGTCAGGGGCCGCGGGCGTCCTGCCGATACGGACAGTGGGGGGTCGCCTTCGGCGAGGAGCGTCCCTTTGGGCAGTTTCATCCTCTGGTTCTGTGTCGTCGGGGCGGCGGCCCTGGCCTTCTGGAAGTTCGTCCTCGAACCCCGTCGCGCGGCGCGCGCGTGGAAGGAGGAGGGCGAGGAGGTCTACCTGACGACGGCGCGTCGCCTCGCGCGGCACACGGTGGCCCGCGTCGGAGCGGAACCGCCGGAGACGTAGGCGGCCGGGCCGCCCGCCCGGTTCACCGCGATCCGTCGCCCGAGAGCGGCGTGCAGCATGCGTGCACCCCGACGCCGGTCACGTGGGAGCCGGAGAGCCGGATCCCGAGCGGTGCCACGAGGGCCTCTGCCGCGGCCATCCGCGCGCGGTGGCCCGGCGAGAGGACCGGGATCGCGCGGGGCCAGCGGTGGACGGAGACCATGTCGGGCCGCACCGGGCCGCGGAGCGCGCGCGCGAGGTCGCGCTCGACGACGCCGCGCACCTCGTCGTCGGGCAGGTGGATCGCGTCCGGGTCGCCGCCGCCGCCGATGAACACCGTGAGCAGCGCGTGCCCCGCCGGGGCGACGTCGGGATTGATCGACGACGGGACGGAGGCGCCCAGGATCCGCGCGCCCGACCGCCGCGCGCGCAGGAAGCCGAACATGGGCGGGATCGCGGGCGAGGCGCCGGGCGGGACCCCGACGCTCACGACGACCATCGGCACGTAGGCGACCGCCGCGAGCGGGTCGGCCGCGACGGTCGAGAGGGGGTCGAGGAGGCGCGCTTGTTCCCCGGCCGTCGTCGCGAGCACGACCTCGCGCGCGAGGAGGGTCGTGCCGTCCCCGCACGAGACGCGCAGCGCGTCCCCGTCGCGAGCGAGCGCGGTCACGTGCGTCCCGAGGCGCACGGCGTCGCCGAGCGCCTCCGCGATCGCCCGCGGGAACGACTCCATGCCGTCCCGGAAGACGAGGATCGCGCGCCGCGTCCCGCCCCGGCGCTTGACGAGGGCGCGCACGAGGCTGCCGGACTCGCGCTCCATCGTCGGGAGCGCGGGGAACGCGTCCGCGAGGCCGAGGTCCTCGGGGCGCGTGCCGTAGATGCCGAGCGTCATGGGCTTCAGCAGGCGGTCCGCGGCCTCGTGCCCGAAGCGGCGGCGCACGAACTGCCAGGCGGTCTCGGGCGCCTTCACCCGGCGCGGGCCGAGGAGCGGCTCCGCGAGCAGGCGGACCTTCCCGGCCGTCGAGAGGAGCCGCGAGCGCACGAGCTTCAACGGGCCGCGCGGGAGGGCTTCGATGCCGTGCCGCGTGAGCAGGTACTGCCCCGTCGTCCCGGGCGGGGGCGTGTGGATCGCCGGCGGCGCCGGCAGGCTCGCGTGGACCTCCAGCAGGTGCGCGGCGTTCGACGGGAACGACCCGGCGGCGCGCTCGACGCGGTAGGGGCCGACGCGCTCCGTGCGGATCACCCCGCCCACGCGCGGCGCGGCCTCGAGGAGGGCGACCGAGCGGCCCGCGCGCCGCGCGCGCCACGCGGCGCACAACCCCGTGATCCCGGCCCCGACGACGACCCGGTCGAGCACCTCCCCGCTCACGGGAGCGCTCCGAGGGCGATCCCCTCGAGCGCCTCGAGGAAGTCGGGACGGGCGTTGAGCGAGGGCGCGCGCACGACGTGGACCATCCCCTTCGACTTCGCCAGCGGGACGTAGAGCCGGTCGATCTCGAAGAGCGTCTCGAAGTGGTCCGACACGAAGCCGAGCGGCACGAGCACGAGGTCGCGCACGCCCTTCCCCGCGAGGTCGACGATCGTCGCGTCCGTAGAGGGCTTGACCCAGGCGACGGGGCCCACGCGGCTCTGGAACGCGAGGTGCGTCGGGACCTCGAGCCCGCGCGCGAGCGCGTCCCGCGTCGCGCGCACTTGGCCCACGTACGGGTCGCCCCGCCGCTCGAAGGACTCGGGCAGGCCATGGGCCGAGAAGAGGACCTCCGGTCGGGTCGCGCCCTCCGCGCGCGCGAGCGCGAGGCCCTCGGCGACCGTCGCGCGCATGGCCGCGAGGTAGCGAGGGTCCAGGTGCCACGAGCGCACCTCCCGGAACGGGGCGCCCGGCGCGCGCACGCCGAGCACGCGACGGATCTCGCGGCTGCTCGACTCCGTCGTGGCCCGCGACTCCTGCGGGTAGAGCGGCAGGTGCAGGAAGGCGTCGCACCCGCGCGCGAGGAGGCGGTCGACGGCCTCTTCGGTGGTCGGCCTCCAGTACCGCATCGCCACGGCCGTCGCGAAGGCGCCCGGGGCGCGCGCCTCGAGAAGCGCCTCGAGGCCGCGGGCCTGCTCGTCGGTCAGGCGCGGCAGCGGCGAGGCCCCGCCGATCTGCGCGTAGTCCTTCGCCACGCGCGGCGCGCGGCTCCGCGAGATCCGTCGCGCCACGAAGCGCCGCAGCGCCCCGGGCCGGATCGAGAGGATCAGCGGGTCCGAGAACAGGTTGTAGAGGAACGGCTCGATCGCCCCCGGCGTGTCGGGGCCGCCGAGGTTGCTGAGGATCACGCCGGTCCGCGCCATGCCGTGGAGCGTAGCGGGACCCCACCTCGGCGGCGTCATCGACTCCGGGAGGTGATCCGTCAGGCACGCCCCCACCAGACTTGGCCAAGGGAGTCGCAGCTCGAACTACGTCGCGGTTGCGCGGTCCTTTGCGGGAGCGGGGGCGACGGCGGCCAGCTCGGAGAGGACGGCGCGCATCTCGTCGGGGCCGTCGACGTTGAAGCGGGCCCGTGAGGCTTCGAGGCCGACGCGGAGGCTCCAGGCGTCGGCGGGCAGGGCCGCGAAGAGGTCCTCGTCGGTGACGTCGTCGCCGGCCGCGAGCACGACGTCCCACGGGCCCCGCGCGAGCCAGTGGGCCGTCGCCGTGCCCTTGTCCGACGACGCCTCGCGCACCTCGATGACCTTGCGGCCCGCGAGCACGCGCAGGTTCGTCCCCTGGAGGATGGCGCGAAGGGCCTCGGCCAGCTCGGCCGCGCGCTCGATCCCCGTCTCGGGGTCGGCCGGGCGCCAGTGCCAGGCGAGCGAGGTCGACTTCTCCTCGATGAAGGCGCCGGGGAGCCGGTCGGTGAAGACCTGCATCCGCTCGCGCACGCGCTCGCGCACCCCGGCGAGGACGGGGCGCGCCGCCGACCACACCCCCTCGGGCGTGCGCCGCCGTGCGCCGTGCTCGGCCACGAGGCCGACGGGGAGCCCATGGAACCACGCCTCGAGCGTCGCCCCGTCGCGGCCCGACACGATCACGACGAGCGTGCCGGGCTGCCCGCACAGGCGCGCGACCAGCGCGCGAAGCGCCTCGTCCGGGGCGACGGACGCGGGGTCGTCCGCGTAGCCGACCAGCGTCCCGTCGTAGTCGAGGAGCGCGAGCCGGCGGCGGGCGCGCCGCCACGCCGACACGAGCTGCGCGCGGTCGTCCGGCGCGAGGCGACGGGCCGCGAGCGCGTCGGTGTCCGCTCGCGCCCCTTCGAGCGCCGTCTCCTGCTCCTCGCCCCAGCGGGCCACGTCGTAGCGCTCGAGGCGCTCGCGCATGCGCCGGTTGCGGCGGACCTGCTCGGCGGGCGGCATCGCGAGCGCGGTCCGCAGCCCGTCCGCGAGGTCGTCGACGTGGTACGGGTTGACGAGCACCGCCTCGCCGAGCTCGCGGGCGGCGCCCGCCGTCTCGGAGAGGACCAGCACGCCCGTCGCGTCCCGCCGCGTCGCGAGGTACTCCTTCGCGACGAGGTTCATCCCGTCGCGGAGCGGCGTGACGAGCGCCACGTCCGCGCGGCCGTAGAGCGCCGCGAGCTCGGCGAAGGGGAGCGACTGGAACTGGTAGACGACCGGCGTCCACGACGGCCCGCCGAACCGCCCGTTCACGCGCCCCACGGTCTCCTCGATGCGCGTGCGCAGGCTGCGGTAGGCCTCGACCCCGGTGCGCGACGGCACGGCCACGACCTGCAGCGTGACGCGGCCCCGCAGCGACGGGTCGGACTCGAGCAGGGACTCGAAGGCGAGGAGGCGGGGGAGGATCCCCTTCGTGTAGTCGAGACGGTCCACCGAGAGGATCAGGCGCCGGTCCTTGAAGGCCGCGTCCACGCCGACGCGGACCGCGCGCACGTCCGGGTCGTCCGCGCTCCCGTTCCAGCGCTCGAACTCGACTCCGATCGGGAACGCGTCCACGCGCACGGCCCGACCGCGGCGGCGCACGAACCCCGCCGCGGACTCGACGCCGAGCACGCGGTCGGCGCACCGCAGGAAGTGGCGGGCGTACTCGTAGGTGTGGAACCCGACGACGTCGGCCCCGAGCAGGCCGTCGAGGATCGACCGGGCCCACTCCCGCGGCAGGATGCGGAAGACGTCGTAGGCGGGGAACGGGACGTGGTGGAAGTACGCGATCCGAAGGTCCGCGCGGCGCTCGCGCAGCATCGCGGGGACGAGCAGGAGCTGGTAGTCGTGGACCCAGACCATGTCCTCCGGGCGCGCGACCTCGAGCGTCGCGTCCGCGAAGAGCCGGTTCACGGCGACGTAGGCCTCCCACTCGGAGCGCGCCACGTGGACCAGGGACGGCACGTAGTGGCAGAGGGGCCAGAGCGTGCGGTTGCTGAAGCCCTCGTAGTACCGCTCGTGGAGCGCCCGCTCGACGAAGACGGGCCGGGCGCAGGCCTCGCCCGCGAGCGACTCGCGGACCCGGTCGCGCTGCGCGCCCTCGGCCCACGTCCCGGGCCAGCCGACCCACGCCTTGACGGTGCGGCCCGCCGGACCCTCGCAGCGGTTGAGATAGGCCTCGACCCCCGCCACGAGGCCGCCGACGGTCCGCTCGGCGCGCAGACGCCCGCCCTCCGTCTTCACCTCCCAGGGCAGACGATGGCTCACGACGACCAAGTCCGCGGCGGGGGCCTTCGCGGCCCCGTGCCGCGGGATCGCCGCGCGGCCTCGGTCTCCCTCGAGTGCCATGCCGCGAGCCTACGGAAGCCCGAGGGTCCGTCCGGAGAATGGCCTCCGGACCCCGGGACGGGCCGACGTGGACCTGTCAGACCGTGCGCGAGTAGCGCGGCGCGTCCGGCGTGCGCGCGGAGGGCGGGGCCTTGCCGAGGTGCGCGTCGAAGACCATGCACACGTTGCGCACGAAGAGCCGTCCGAGCGGCGTCAGCCGGATCCCGTCCTCGTCCGCGACGAGGAGCCCGTCGGCGGCCATGGGCGCGAGGCGCGCGACCTCGGACGCGTAGTGCTCGCGCCACGGCGCGCGGCCGCCCGCCTCGAGCGTCGCGCGCGTCGCGCGACCGTTGCACATCAAGTCCTGGATGATCGCCCCGCGGCAGAGGTCGTCCGGCGTGCGCCGGTAGCCCCGCTGCACCGGCAGGCGCCCCTCATCGAGGTCGCGCTCCCAGCCCGTGATCGTGTGGCGGTTCTGGAGGTAGACCCCGCCCACGTCGCCGATGCCCGTGATGCCGAAGGCGACCATGTCGGTCCCCGCCGACGTGTGGAACCCCATGAAGTTGCGGTGGAGGTCGCCCGTCTTGCGGGCGCGCGCCATCGCGTCGTCGGGCCGCGCGAAGTGGTCGAGCCCGATGAAGTCGTAGCCCGCGTCGACGAAGGCCTCGACGCCCGCCTGGAAGAGGGCGAGGCGCTCCTTCGGCCCGGGCAGCGTGGCCGGGTCGAGCCGGCGCTGGTGGGCCTTCAGCCACGGGACGTGCGCGTAGCCGAACAGCGCGACCCGGTCGGGCGCCAGCTCGCGGATCACGAAGTCGAGCGTCCGCCGGAAGGCGTCGAGCGTCTGGTGCGGGAGCCCGTACATCAGGTCGACGTTCACGCTCGAGAAGCCCGCGCCGCGGGCCTGCACCACGAGCTCGCGCGTCGCCTCCGGCGACTGCTCGCGGTTCACGGCGCGCTGGACCACGGGGTCGAAGTCCTGGATGCCCATGCTCATCCGGCGCCAGCCGAGGCGCGCGAGCGTCTCGACGTGCTCGCGGGTCGTGACGCGGGGGTCCACCTCGAGGGCGACCTCGGCGTCCGGGGCGAGGTCGAACCGCTCGGCGACCATGCCGTGGAGGCGCTCGAGGTCCGCCGGGCGGAAGTAGGTCGGCGTGCCGCCGCCCAGGTGGAACTGCGCGACGCGGCGAGGGCCGCCCGCGAGCGCGGCGCACGCGAGCGTGAGCTCCTTCTCGAGGCCCGCGAGGTAGCGCTCGACGATCGCGTAGCTGCGGCTGATCACGATGTTGCAGCCGCAGTACGTGCAGAGCGACTCGCAGAAGGGCAGGTGCGCGTAGAGGGAGAGCGGCGGCGCGTCCGGGCCCCGCGCGCGGTAGACCGAGAGGGCCGTCTCCGCGTCCACCTCCTCGGTGAAGTGGGGGGCCGGCGGGTACGACGTGTACCGCGGGCCGGGTCGGTCGTAGCGAGGAGCCAGCTCGAGCGCGCGCGCGAGGTCGGCGCGGTCGGGAGGGCGGTCCGCAAAGGCGGGTGCGGTCACGGTTCAGGTCCTCCGCGGACGGTAGGCGCGCGCGGCCGAAACGAAGGCCTCCGCGTGCTCGACGGGGACATCGGGGAGGATGCCGTGGCCGAGGTTCGTCAGGTGCGGCCGGCCGGGGGGCACGGCGTCCAGCATCGCACGCACGCGCGCCTCGATGGCCGGGATGGGCGCGTACAGGGCGGCCGGATCGAAGTTGCCCTGGAGGCGCACCTTCGCGCCGACGCGCGCGTAGGCCCGCGCGAGGTCCGTGCGCCAGTCCACCGAGAGCGCGTCGGCGCCCGTGGCCGCCGCCTCCTCGAGCACGGGCGAGGCGCCCAGCCCGGGGAACAGCAGGACGGGAGGGCGGTCGGCCCCCAGCCCGTCGATCACCCGCGCGATCGCCGGGGCCACGAGGTCCCGGTAGTCCTCGGGCGACACGACCCCCGCCCACGTGTCGAACAGCTGCAGGGCGTCCGCGCCCGACCGCGCCTGCGCGCGGAGGTAGGGCACGAGCGCGTCGCCGGCGCGGTCGAGCAGCGCGCGGAACGCGGCGCGGTCCTGGTAGAGGAAGCGCCTCGTCACGTTGAAGTCGCGGCTCGTCCCGCCCTCGACGAGGTAGGCGACCAGCGTGAACGGCGCCGCGGAGAAGCCGAGGACCGCCTTCGACGCCGGCAGGGCCTTCCTCAGCAGCGAGATCGCCTCGAGCGTCGGGCGCACGCGGGACTCGTCGGGCGCGTGCAGGAGCGCCGCGTCCGCCGCGGACCTGACGGGGCGCGTCAGGCGCGGGCCGCCGTCCTCGAAGACGACGGGCGCGCCCATCGCGTCCGCCGTGACGAGGATGTCGGAGAACACGATCGCCGCGTCCACGTCGAAGCGCGTCACCGGCTCGAGCGACACCTGCGCCGCGAGGTCGGGCGTGCGGCAGAGCGTGAGGAACGGGACCTTCTCGCGCACGGCGCGGTAGCCCGGGAGGTAGCGGCCCGCCTGCCGCATCATCCAGACGGGGAAGCGCTCGACGGGCTCGCCCGCCAGCGCGCGCAGGAAGAGCGGTGCGGTCATGTCGTCTCCCGCCCGGGCGCGCCCTCGATCCGCGCCGCCGGCGCGCCGGCGGCGGGGGGCAGGCCCTCGGCGTCCGGCAGGTCGTACTCGTCCAGGCCGAACACGTTGCGCAGGTGGTCCGCCGTCGGCAGCGTCGGGTTCTCGCCCTCCGCGCCCTGCCGCACGCGCGCGGTCGGGCGCGGAGGGCG
>DATLLK010000495.1:0-4136 GCA_035537895.1 Planctomycetota bacterium | reverse complement strand
CTTCATGACCGACGGAACGCCCACGGCGGGCAAGGTCCTCAAGCGCGACGACATCCTCGCCGCCGTGCGCGGGTGGAACCGGACCGCGAAGATCACGATCCACTCGATCGCCGTCGGCGACGCGTGCGACGTCGAGTTCCTGAAGAAGCTGGCCGACGAGAACCGCGGGGACTTCGTCAAGCGGTGACGCCGGTCGCCCCCGCCGCCCGGCCGCGCGCGGCCCGTCGCGGCGCGGTCCGCGGGGCGACGTTCGTGGCGCTTCTCCTCGTTCTCGCGGGCGCGCCCCGGGCGGCGCGGGGCGAGACCGAGTACGACGCGGCCGCGCGCGAGGCGGGCGCGGCCTTGAACCGCAAGGACCGGCCGGCGCTTCGCGCGGCGGTCGAACGCCTGCGCGCGACGGACGACGCCCGCGCGGTGGACCTCCTCGTGCGGGCGGCGAAGGCCCTGGCCGACGAGCGCGACAAGATCGAGGCGGCGCGACGCAAGGACCAGGCCGAGGTCGAGGCGATGCACACGGCGCTCGAGCGCGAGATGCGCCGCTTCGAGCGGATCACGATGCCGTCCTCGCTCGAGGTGGACCGCCACACGGTGCGGCGGCTCGAGTTGGACGGCCGCTACCGCGAGGCGGGCCGGCGGGTCCTCCTGGCGGGCGGCGAGGTCGAGGCGATCCGCGCCGACCTCGAGGCGGTGCGGCTCTCGGTGACGGCGGTCCTCGGGCGGCTCGACGCCGAAGCGCAGGCGGCGGCCATCGCGCGGCTCCTCTCCGCGTGGGTGCGCAGCCCCGGGACGGACGCCGAAGACCGCGTGCGGTTCGTGGACGCGGTCGAGCGGGTCCCGGGCCCGGCGGCGGCCGCGGCGCTGCGAGAGGTGAGCGAGGACGTCCGCCTCGACCCGCGGCCCCGCGTGGTCGCGCTCGCCGCGCGGGTCGACCGCGGCGACGAGCACACGGTGGCGGACGCGATCGCGCGGCTCGACGACCCGGCCTGGTCGGTGGAGGCGGCGGCGATCGAGGCCCTGCGGGTGCTCCACGACCGCGAGGCGGTCGAACCGCTGATCGCCTTCCTCGGGCGGGACGGGATCGGCCGGCTGCGCGAGGACGCGCACCGCGCGCTGCGCTCGCTCACGGGCGAGGCGCACGGCCCCTACCGCGAGCCGTGGGAGACCTGGTGGCGCGAGGCGAAGGCGACGTTCGAACTGCCGCGCCGCGCGACCGCGACGAGAGCCCTCCTCGCGCCGCGACAGGGCGTCACGTTCTACGGGATCACGACGTTCTCGCAGCGGGTCGTCTTCGTGCTCGACGTGTCGCAGAGCATGACGGAGCTCTCGCCCGCGCCGGGGAAGCGCCCACCGGAGGCGCGGATCGAGGCGGCGCGGCGCGAATTGGCGGCGGCCGTGGCGGCGCTCGACGACAGCGCGCGGCTGGCCGTCCTCACGTTCGAGGAGGGGGTTCGTGCCTTCGAGACGGCGATCGTCGCGGCGGACCGTGCGACGCGCGAGCGGGCGATCGCGTGGGCGCGGTCGCAGGACCCCCACGGCCCGACCAACCTCCACGCGGCGCTCGAGGAGGCGTTTCGGCTCGCGGCGGGCGGGGTCGCGGAGAAGGTTCCGACGGCGGGCGCGGACACGATCTTCCTGCTGACCGACGGCGAGCCGACGGCGGGCGCCGTGCGGGAGCCGGACGCGATCGTGGCCGCGGTCAAGCGGTGGCACCGGGCGAGCCGGGTCGTCGTCCACTGCGTGGGGCTCGGGAGCCACGACGTGGCGCTCCTCGCGGCGATCGCGAGCGCGACGGGCGGGCAGTACGTCGCGCGGTAGCGTTGCGCCGCGTGCGCGGCGACGCGGGACGCGGCTCGCGCCGGGCCGGTCGGTCTAGCGCGGCGCGCGCGCCGGGGGCGGCGTCGCGTCGCGCTCGGCGTACCAGCGGTCCCAGGCGCGGGGGCTGGTGTCGAGGGCGGCCTTCTCGGCGTCGGTCATCGGCTTGCCCGTCAGCCGCTCGCCGTACGAGATCAGGAGGTCGCGCACGAGCGGCTTCTGGTCGGCGTCGACGGCGTCGAGCAGGGCGATCACCTGCGGGAAGGCGCGCGCGTCGCCGATGCGCTCGAGGCCCGCGGCGGCGGCGATGCGGATCTTCACGTGCTCGTCCTTCAGGAGGAGCACGAGGAAGTCCACGCCGTCCGGCGAGCGCAGGGCCCCCATCGCCTTCGCGGCGTGCAGGCGGACGAACGGGTCGCGGTCCTGCACGAGGCCGACGAGCCCGGTCATCGCCTCGCGCGCGATCGTCGTCTCGACGGTGCGGCCGACGCGCTCGCGGGCGAGGACCGCGTTCGCGAAGGCGAGCGGGGCGTAGCGGCGGGCCTCCTTCGCGTTGCTGCGCAGGAGGCGGACGATCGGCGGGAGCGAGGTGTTGGGGTCGCTGCGCAGCTTGAGCGCGATCAGGGCGTTGCCGACGAGCGGCATGTCATCGGACTGGAGGCGCTCGACGAGGATGGCGGTCGACTGCGGGTTGCGCGAGAAGCCGAGCGCCTTCACCGCGAGGTGCTGGGCGGCGACGGTGACCTCGCCGCGCGCGGCCATGGTGAAGACCGCGTAGTCGGCGTCGGTCTCGTCGGCGATCTTCGCGGCGAGCGCGAGCGCGTCGGACTCGCGGCCGTCGGTCTGGGCGGCGTCCCACTGCGAGACGAGGGCGTCGACGCGGAAGAAGCGCTGGTCGCGCTCCTGGATCTGGTGCGCGGTCATCCCCGAGACGCCGGCCCCCGTCGGCATGCTGCCCGTGCGGGCGGGCGGGGCGTTCGGGTCGGCCTCGGCGCGACCGCCGGCGCCGCGGGTCCCCTGGCAGGCGGGCAGGGTGAGGGCGACCGCGCCGACGAGGGCGCCGGCGCGGAGGAGGCGGCGTAGCGTCGGCGGGGTCATGCGGTAGGGCCTTGGACCGCGGTCGCGGGCAAGTTCTTCCCCCCGGGGAGGGGTTCGGCGACGCGCTCGATCAGGGTGCGGAAGTCGGCGGGCAGGCGGACGGGGCGACCCTCCCGGTCGGTGGCGGCGAGCGTCGTGTGGCCGAGCGCGCAGAGGGTGCCGTCGGAGGGGCGGTCGACCTCGTAGGTGAACAGGAGGCGGACGCCGCTGACCGAGGCGAGGCGGGTGCGCACGCGCAGCACGTCGTCGTAGTGGGCGGGGCGGAGGAACTTCAACCCGGCGTCGGCGACGACCAGGAGCACCCCCCCCTCCTCGACCGCCCGATAGGAGTGGCCGAGGCTGCGGAGGAACTCGGTCCGGCCCTCCTCGAAGTAGGGCAGGTAGTTCGCGTGGTACACGACGCCCATCCGGTCGACTTCGCCGTACCGGACGCGCACCGTCGTCTCGTGGATCACGGGGGCTCAAGATATCGACGGGGCCCGGCGGGGTCCGCCTTATCCTGCCCCGAATGCCCCCGTGGCCCCCCGCCAAAGGCTCCAGCGTCCCCCGCCGGTCGGCCGGCGTCGCGGCCGTCCTCGGGTGGCTCGTGCCCGGCCTGGGGCAGGTGTACGTGGGCCGGCCGGTGAAGGGCCTCCTCTACTTCGTCGTGCTGGGCGGGACCTACCTGGCGGGTCTCTGGCTCACGGGGTGGACCTGCGTCAACCCGGAGCGGGACCCGTACTGGTTCGTGGGACAGGCGCTCGCCGGCGGGCCCACGGCGCTGACGGCGTGGTTGACGCAGGGCCTCGAGGCGACCGAGCGCATGCCCACCTACGACGTGGGCCTGCTCTATGTGACCGTGGCCGCGCTCCTGAACGCGGTCGCGGTCTCGGCCGCGCTCGGCACCGTGAGCGAGTACCGCGCGGCGCGGGCCGTGGCGGACGCGCAGGAGCGGCAGGCGGAGATCGACCGCATGGCGCGGGAGGCGGCCTACCTGCCGCCCGCCGTCGCGGTCGCGGGGCTCGAGGCCGGGGGCGTCGTCGACGTGGACGTCCCGCCGCCACTCCCGCCCCTGAGTTCGCTCTCGGACGACGGGACCGCCCAAGGTCCGGGGGAGGTCGTCCCGTGAGGTGGGTCGATCTCCTGTGGTTCTTCCCCCTCGCGTTCACGGTGTCGATCGCGCTCGGGGCCGCGGGACGGCGGCGCCCCCGCGAGATCCTCGAAGCGGCGGGCCAGGCGTTCCGCAC
>DATLLK010000494.1:0-2383 GCA_035537895.1 Planctomycetota bacterium | reverse complement strand
GTCTTGTCTCCGGGGGGCCGCGGGGCCTACCCCATAGGATTCCAGTCGGCTGAGTATAGGATGGCCCCCGGGTGCCCGGAGCTTTGGCGGGACGCGGGGACACGGCGGATCTCAGCCGTTGAGCCGGCAACAACCTCATGTCCTATAAAGACTTGCGTCGTTCTTCTCGCGACGGGAGAATCCCCCCGTGCGCGCGCTGATCGTCCTCGAGTGCCTCGTCGTCCTCGGGTTGGCCGCCCTCATCCTCACGCGCAAGGACCCGAGCGCGTTCACCGCGCCCGACGTCTTCGCGCCCGCGCGGTTCCTGCTCGACGCGCTGCCCGGGGAGGTCGCGACCTACCGCATCGACGAGGGCAAGGGCTCCCTCGAGTTCAAGGTCACGGTCGTCGATCGCGGCGGGCCGCAGGGCCCGCCCCGCATGCAGATCGAGCGCACGGCGCGCGGGCCGACGGGCGCGACGCTCGCCGACACCGAGCCCTCCTACACGCACTACCTGACCCGCTACGGGTTCCTCCCCTTCCTGACGCCCGAGGATCCAGGCGCGCTCGACCGTACGTGGATCCTGAAGCGCATCCGTCGCGTCTCGATCCCCTGGCAGGGCCGCCCGCTCACGTGCTGGCACGTGGAGTGCATCGATCCCGGGCTCCCGCCCGACCGCGACGCGGTCGAGGTCTGGATGCACGAGGACGTCCCCGTCTACGGGATCCTGCGCTGGCAGCGCGCGGGCCGCGTCTACGAGGTCTCCTCCTGGAGGCCGCCGTCATGAGCCGCGAGACGGATCGCCTGGGCGCCCTCGCCGATCCCGCGCCGACGGCCTCGCGCTCCGCGACCGGCGTCGAGCGGATCGTGGCGATCGCGCTCGCCGCCATGGCCGTCGTGCTCCTCCTCGTCTGGGTCGACCTGCTGCGGACGCCCACCGGCGGGCCCACGGCGCCCTTCGACTGGCAGAACCCGCTGCTCGGCGCCCAGCCGGGCGAGTGCGTCGAGGTCTCCGACGCCTCCCTGCCGGGCGAGAAGGTGTGGCTCGTCGTGCGCGAGCCGGGCGTCGTGCTGCGCCCCGACTCGGGCCCCGCGACGATCGAAGGCTGGCAGAGCGTCGCCTACCCCGACCCCAGGCGCTTCCCGCCCTACCTCGTCTGCGAGGCCCGGCGCGCCCCGGCGCCCGGCGCGAAGGCGGAGCAGACCCCGCCCAGCCGGTCCGAGGCCCTGGTCTTCCCCCTGAACGGGTTCGGCATGCCGCTCGAGGCGCTCTGCGCGCTGAACGACATGCAACCGCAGGCGATCGACTGGGCCGGGCAGCGCCACCGCGGCTTCGCGGTGGGCCTGCGCCGGTACGGCCGGCTCGAGGGCCCCTGGATCGTCTACATGTCGAAGGACGCACCCGTGCTCGGCACGACGAAGCGGATCTACTTCCAGGGTCGCGACGAGATGGTCCAGTCCTTCCTCGTGCCCGAAGGCTGCCGGTAGCGCAGGTCGACCTCTCCCCGGCCTCCGCCCGGTTCCCTTCCGTGCGGCGGTCCCGTAGGCTCCCCCGCACACGGCGCAGCCGTATTCCATGAAGCCCGCTTCCGTCCCCGCCTGCTTCCAGGCCGCGT
Source organism: Planctomycetota bacterium (assembly GCA_035537895.1). Classification (GTDB taxonomy): domain Bacteria; phylum Planctomycetota; class PLA2; order PLA2; family JAEUHO01; genus DATLLK01. The sequence goes on along the minus strand of DATLLK010000494.1, from coordinate 788 downwards.
TCGACCGGCTCGGCGACCGGCCCCTCCTCGAGGACCGCGAGGGGACCGTCGCGTTCTCGGAGGTGCTGCGTCAGGCGGCCGCGCTCTCGCAGGCGTTCCGCCGGCGCGGGCTCGCGAAGGGGGACCGGGTCGGCTTCTGGGCCGACAACTCCCGCCGCTGGATCGTGTGCGATCTGGCGATCCAGGCGGCCGGCGGGGTCACCTGCCCGCGCGGCACCGACACGCCCGAGGCCGAGATCCTCGAGATCTTCCGCCACGCGGAGGTCTCGTGGGTCCTGGTCCACGACGCGCGCACCGCGGCGCGCTTCGAGCGGATCCGCGCCGACTTGCCCGGCCTCCGGGAGGTCGTCGTCGTGGACCCGGGCCGCGCGACGGGCGTGCCCGGGACGACGTTCGACCGCCTGGTGGAGGAGGGCGCGTCCGCGCCGTCGCTCGGGGAGTGCGCGCTCGCCGTCGGCCCCGACGACGTGGCGACGATCATCTACACCTCGGGCACGACGGGCCGCCCCAAGGGCGTCGTGCTGACCCAGGGGAACTTCCTGCACCAGATCGAGGTGATCCCGGGGACGCTGAACATCGGCCCCGACGACGTCTTCCTCTCAATATTGCCCCCGTGGCACATCTTCGAGCGCACGGTCGAGTACGTCGCCCTGACGCAGGGGGCGCGACTGGTCTACACGGACCTGCGCTCCTTCCGCGGCGACCTCGCGTCGAAGCACCCGACGTTCGTGCCGAGCGTCCCGCGCGTGTGGGAGGCCGTGCACGACGCGGTCCGCCGCACGCTGGCC
>DATLLK010000493.1:0-3723 GCA_035537895.1 Planctomycetota bacterium | reverse complement strand
GCTGCGGCGCGCCGAGAAGTCGCGCCAGTTCGACGCCAAGGAGATCGACCGCGTCCGCGACTTCCTCTTCGAGGTCTACGAGGACGACCAGTACCAGATGCGCACGCGCGGCTTCGCCATGCTGTCGCTGGGCCTCCTGGGTGACCAGCCCACGACCCGGACCGACAAGCCCACGACGGGCGGCGGCGGCCTCTACTGGGCGCCCGACCCGATCGCGGGCGGCGAGCGCACGACGGACCGCATCTACGGCGAGTTGAAGAAGAAGTGGAACGACGAGCAGCTCTACGTCGTCGCCCTCCTCGCCCTCTCGCTCCAGCCCCCCGAGTCCGTGACGCGCGAGATGGTCGAGACGCTCCAGGACTGCGCGCTGCGGGCGCGGATCTTCAAGGAGAACATCAACGACGTCACCGCGTCCTACGCGGCGCTCGCGCTCGGCCGCGTCGGCTCGGCCGACGACGCGCAGACCCTCCTCAACGTGCTGAAGGTCAAGCAGACCGGCCAGAACGTGAAGCGTTCCGCCGCGATCGCGCTCGGCCAGCTCGGCCGTCGCATGGACGGGCCCGCGCGCGCCGACCTCGCCGTCAAGCTCTTCCGCTCGGTCGAGGCTCTGAAGGAGCCCTCCGCGAAGAACTTCGGCATCATGTCGCTCGCCTACCTGATCGAGGCCGACGTGAAGGCGGAGCGCACCGACATCTTCGACGCCAAGGGCGTCAAGATCTCCGAGGAGATCCTGAAGCTCGCCGACGGCGGCAAGTACTCCGAGCGCCCCTACGGCGCGCTCGCTCTCGGCCTGATCTGCCGCGAGATCGGGGACCGGCCTTCGATCCTCGAGTACGGCAAGTACCGCATGGAGGCGATCAAGATCCTGCGCAAGGGTCTCTCCGACCAGAGCATCGACAAGCGGGCCCGCGCGTCCTTCGCCATCGGCCTCGGCATGCTGCGAGACGACGGCACGACGAAGGACCTGGCGGCGATCGTCTCCGACAAGGGCGAGGACAACGAGCTCCGCGGCTACGCGGCCGTGGCGCTCGGCATGATCGGCAGCCGCAGCACGGAGGTCATCAAGGCCATCCGCGACGCGATGGGCGAGCGGTCGAGCGAGGAGCTCCGCCAGCAGACGGCGATCGCGCTCGGCCTGATCGGCAGCAAGGAAGCGGTCCCGCTGCTGCTGAAGGAGCTGAAGGAGGCCGAGACGCAGAACGTGCAGGGCCAGATCGTGGTCGCGCTCGCCAAGATCGGCGACGCGCAGGCGATCGACCCGCTCGTCGAGCTGCTGAAGGACACGTCGAAGCCCGACCTGACGCGCGCCCTGTCGTGCGCCGGCCTGGGCCTGATCGGCGACCTCGAGCTGATCCCGAGCCTCTCCCGCATCTCGAAGGACATCAACTACCGCGCCGCGCCCGACGTGGTGAACGAGGTCCTCTCGATCCTCTAGAGACCCGAATGGTGCGTGCAGGCCCGACGGGCCCGCACGCCCGACGACTCCCCGGGGGCCGGCTCGACCGCGAGCCGGCCCCCTTCGTTTCCGGTCGTGGTGCGTCGGATCCGGGCGCTTCGGATCCGGGCGCTCCCTGTGAATCGGGGCCGGGACTCCCGTCCCCCGCTTTCCCCGCGGCACGGGCGGCGCGACGTCGTTACCTGTTATGATCCTGCGTTCGCGCGGTAGGGCCCGCGCGGCGGTGCCGGGGGGTGCCGGAGTTCCGTGCGATGACCCGCCACGCCTGCCCCACCGACCTCCGCGTCGCACTGGCGACCCTCGCACTGCTCGCCGCAGGGGCCGGCCCGGTCTGGGCGCACGGTGGCGCCTTCATGCCGCCTCCCGCGCCGCCGCCGATCGCCCCTCCGTGGATGCGAGGCGACCCCTACAACCCGCGTCCCACGAAGCCGGGCGGGCTCCAGCCGCGCACGCCGACTCCGCAGCTGCCCCATCCGAACGCGCCCACCTCGCCGAACGACCCTCGCCGGAAGCCCACGCCGGGCGGGACCGGACCGGGCGCGACCCCGCCCCCGAGCGCGCCGCCGACGACCCGGCCGGGCGCGAAGACCACGCCGTTCCCCGCCGGCCCGCCGGCGCCCGCCGGGCCCGCCCCGGGCGGCACCGCGGGACGGACCGCCCGCGAGCGCGGCCGGATGGCCGCGGGGGCGAGCGACTGGACGGACTGGTGGGACCTGAACGCGGACTCGATCCGCGCCCGCGACACGATCGTGCGTCGCGCCCTGACCGGCGACGACGGCGACGGGATGCTCGCCCTTCGGCGCGCGCGGGAGCGCGAGATCCTCCCCCTGCTCCGCGCGGTGCTCGCCGGCGAGCACGGCCGCGACGAGGAGATCCTCGCGTCGGCGGTGCTCGCGCTCGGCAAGACGGCCGACGACCCGAAGGACGTCGAGCGGATCCTCGAGCTCGTGCGCCGCGACGACACGCCGCGCCTCGCGCGGGAGAGCGCGGCGCTCGCGCTGGGCCTCCTGCGCCGCTCCGACCCCGCGTCCCGGTTCGACGGCGCGCTGCTCGACGGCGTGCGCGCGAGCTTGTTCGACGCGATGGACGACGACGGGATCCACGTCCGGGCGCGGTGCTTCGCCTCCCTCGCGCTGGGCCTGCTCGCCGACCAGCCCTACCGCGAGGGCGACGCGTTCGCCCGCGACGGGCGCCTCGTGGTCCAGGGCCTCTGGACGCGCCTCCGCGAGGACCGCGCGGGCCCCGAGGCGACGGTCGCGATCCTCGTCGGGCTGTCGCTCCAGCCTCCGGCGGGCGTCCCGCAGGCCGTAGAGGACGGGCTGCGCTCGCTCGCCGCCACGGGACGGCTCGACGGCCACCGGCGCGGCTCGGTCGCGCAGGCGCACGCGGCGCTCGCGCTGGCACGGCTCGGCGGTGCCGAGTGCGCGGGCACCTTCCTCGGGCTCGTGCGCGGCGGCGCCCACGACGGGCACCTGCGCCGCTCGGCGGTCGTGGCCCTCGGGCTCCTCGCCCCGCGACTCGACCGCGTGCGGCGGCTTGCGGCGACCGAGGTGCTGGTCGACCAGGCCCGGCGCGGCGACCCCGAGACGGCCGGCCTCGCCTGGATCTCGACGGCGCGCCTGCTGGCGGCCGACGGGCTCGACGGCTCCGAGGCGGTCGCCCGCGCGACGGGCGCCCACGAGGCGATGCTCGACGCGGCGGGCCGCGGGAACGCCATGATCCGGCCGTTCGCGGCGCTCGCGGTCGGCCTGGTCCTGCGGTCGGTCGACGCCCCGGCCGAGGCGGACGGCGACGGCCGGCTGCCCTGGAAGGATCGCTCCTTGGTCGCCCTGCGGGCGGTCGCCGACGACGACGGCACGGACCCGTCGGTCCGGGCGGCGTACGTGCTCGCCCTGGGGCTCGCGCGCGACCAGGCGTCGATGCCGCTCCTCGGCCGGCTCGCCGCGCGCACCGACGTCCACGAGGCGGTCCGGGCGCACGCGTGCGCGAGCATCGGGCTCCTGGGCCGCGCGACACCGGAGGCCCTGACGGCCCTGCGCGCCGCGATGGCGCAGCGCACCGCCGACGACGTGCGTCGCGAGGCCGCCCGCGCGCTCGGCACCCTGGGCGACTCGCTGGCCGTGCCGGCGCTCGTGGCCGAGCTTCGGACCTCGTCCGCCGACCACGTCCGCGCCCGCGCGGCGGTGGCGCTCGGCGAGGTGCGCTCGCCGGCCTCCGTCGCCCCGCTGCGGGCGATCGTTCTGGACAAGTCGGCCGGCGAGCGCACC
>DATLLK010000492.1:0-8514 GCA_035537895.1 Planctomycetota bacterium | reverse complement strand
CGGCGATCCCGGCACGCTCAGCCGCGACGACCGCGGGCCGACGCGACGTCACACCCAGCCGATCCTCGACGCCGCGGACAACCCCTCCGCGCACTGGGACGGCGCGTTCCGCCGCATCGAGGATCTCGTCACGGCGCGCGTCACCCTGTCCCATCGCGGCGGCGTGAGCCTCGGCCATGAGTTCATGGGGGGCGTGTCGCGCCAGGGGCTCGCCCTCGCGGACCGGGGCGCTCGCCGGCTCGACGGCGACCTCGGCGGCTCGACGCCCGACGGCACCGCGGGACGGGTCGGGCCCGTCACGGATCGCCCCGCCGGACAAGGCAGCGAAGGAGACGCCTCTTCCGAGTCGGGCGGCGACGACGCGTCGGACGAGGACAAGCGCAAGGACGGAGCCCCGTACCCCTCGGCCCCCGCGGAGCGCCAACCTTCCGGCGCCACCACGCCCGGCGAGAGGAGTCCGAGCGACCCGCCGGCGGCCGCGCCGCCGGAGGCTGCCGCGCCGTCCTCGGCGCCTACGGCGCCCTCGGCCCCGAGCGATCCGGCGGCCGCCGCGCCGTCGGCGCCGCCGTCGGCGGCGGGACCGGACGCAGGCCCTGCGAGCGCGCCGGGCCAGGAGGGCGCGAAGCTGTCCTTGCCGGAGGAGGATCCGTTCGTGACGCCGCCGGACGCGGACGCCGAGCGATTGGAGTTCCTGCACCACGACCTCGAGGTGTCCACGCTCCCGCTGGCCGACCGCCTCCTCGAGGAGGCCGGCCGCTACAAGGAGGCCTTCGCCGCCGCCTTCGGCTCGCCCGACGTCACGATCGCGCGCATCGCCGACGCGATCGCGGCCTACTGCCGGACGATCCGCACCGGTATGAGCGCCTGGGACCGCTTCGCCTGCGGCGACGCGGCCGCGATGACCGCCTCGGCGAAGCGAGGCTTGGACCTCTTCCGTGGAAAGGGCTCGTGCGCGTCGTGCCACACGATGGCCGGGCCCCGCGCGGCGTTCACCGACTACGAGTTCCACGACACCGGCGTCGAGTGGAACTCGCTCCCGGCCGGCGACGTTCCCGCGCGCGATGCGGCCTTCGGCGCGCTGGGCGACGGCGGCGCGCTCACCATCACCGGTCGGCCTCGCCACCTCCGCGCGTTCAAGACGCCCACCCTGCGCGACGCGGCGCGGCGTGCGCCCTACTTCCACGACGGCAGCGCGCGGACGCTCGAGGACGCGATCCGCCACTACGAGCAGCCGACGACCGACCCCGCCGCCGACCCGGCGCTGCCGCGCGTCGACTTCTCCGAGGACGAGGTGCGCGACCTCGCGGCGTTCCTGCGCGCGCTCACGAGCGACGAGCGCCCGGGGCTCGCGCCCGTGGCCTGGCGCGAGCGCGCCGGACGCACGCGTCTCGCCTTCGTCGACGCCGACGGCGCGCCGCTCGCCGACCTCCCCGTGCGCCTGGTCCCCGCGGGCGATCGGCTCCCGGGCGCGCCGGCCGGGCCGGGGCCGATCGTCACGCTGCGCACCGACGAGGACGGCGAGGTCGCCTACACGCCCCCGGCGTGGACGCACGTGCGCCTCGTGCTGCCCGACGGCGTCGCGTCCCCCGACGGGGCGCTAGTCCCCGACACGTGCCGCAAGGCGCGGGTGCGCGTCGCGGTCCGCGGGACCGCTCGGCTCTGGCTGACCCTTCCCGCCAGCGTCGCGCCGCCCGCGACGGTCGTCGCCGACCACACGGAGGCGACTCTCTTCCCCGATCGCCGACGCCCGCGCACGGTCTTTCGCGCGCTCGCGCGGACCGACGCCGGCGGGACCTCCGTCACGCTCTACAGGGCGTTCGTGCGCACCGACGTCCCGCCGCGCGTGGCGCTGCGTCTGCCCGTCCCGCGATGGGGCGTCGACCGGCTGCGGATGACGATCGAGGCGGACGAGTCCGTGCGCCTCGACCTGACCCGATAGCTCGCGCGGGTCGCTCCTCGACCCACGCGAGCCTTCTGGCGGTCGTCGACCTGCGGGCCTATGCTGCGACCGTGGCGGACGGGCTCGACTTCCCCGAGTTTGGCGTTACCGAGCTGATCGTCGTGATCGGGCTCGCCCTCGGCGTCGTCGTGGTCGGGACGATCGCACTCCAGGCTTTCCACTCGTGGCGTCAGCGCGCGCAGGAGCGCGACCGACGATAGGGGACGGCGACCGGCGCGAGGGCGATCTCCTCCGGACGTCAGGCCGCGGGCACCCAGCGCGCGAGGATGTCCCGCAGCTGCCCGGGGTCGATCGGCTTGGGCACGAGGTCGTCCATGCCCGCCTCGCGGCAACGCGCGCTGTCGCTCGGCAGCACGCTCGCCGTCATCGCGAGGACCGGCGTGCGGGCCGCGCCGCTCTGCCGCTCGCGCTCGCGGATTCGGCGCGTCGCCTCGTAGCCGTCGAGGCCGGGCATCTGGCAGTCCATGAAGACGATGTCGTAGGCGCCCGCGGCCCAGGCGTCGAAGCCGGTCGCCCCGTCGACGGCGGTGTCGACGAGGAGGCCGTGCCCCTGCAGGAGCTTCTGGACGACGAACCGCGACACGGCGTCGTCCTCGACGAGGAGGGCCCGCGCGCCCGGCCGGACCTTCCCCGTCGGCGCGACTCCGCGCGCGGGGACCGGCGCGGCCGCCGCCCGCGCCGGCAGCGTCAGCCAGAACGTGGAGCCCACGCGCGGCGCGCTCTTCGCGCCGATCTCGCCTCCCAGCAGCGTCACGAACCGCCGGGCGATGCTCAACCCGAGCCCGGTGCCGCCGTGGCGGCGCGAGGGCGACGTGTCCTCCTGGGTGAAGTCCTCGAAGAGCCGCGGGATGTGCGACGGCTCGATCCCGATGCCCGTGTCCTCCACCTCGACCCGGAGCGTGCCCGGCGCGGACCACCGCGCGCGGAGGTCGACGCGGCCCGCGTCCGTGAACTTGACGGCGTTCGCCGCGAGGTTCAGCACGACCTGCCGCAGGCGCAGCGGATCGGACTCGACCCAGGCGGGCACGTCCTCGTGGACGTCCACGCGGAGCGCGAGCCCCTTCTCCGCGACCTTCCCCCACAGGACGGTCGCGACGTCGCGCAGGACGCCCCGCACGTCGCAGGGGCGGAGCGCGACCGTCATCATGCCCGCGTCGATCTTGGCCACGTCGAGCACGTCGTCGAGCACGGAGAGGAGGGCCTTCCCCGACTCGTCGATCGCCTGCACGTAGTCGCGCTGCTCGGCCGTCAGGTCGAGACCGCGCAGGAGCGTCGCCATCCCGAGGATGCCCGTGAGCGGCGTCCGGATCTCGTGGCTCATGTTGGCGAGGAACCGGCCCTTCGCCTCGCCCGCCTCCTGCGCGTTGGCGAGCGCGACCCGCAGCACCTCCTCCGCATGCTTGCGCTCGAAGAGGGCGGGGATGTCGTAGACCGCCTGACGGCGCTCCTCCTCGGACCGGCCTGCGAGGATGCGCTCGAGGTGGCCGCGGAGCCGGTGGGGGGGCGCCATCACGAACGTGCAGTTGGCGTCGCCGCGCGCCCGGCAGGCGATCTCGGTGGCCGTCAGCGGCAGGCCGAAGCTCTCCTCGCACCAGCCGGAGGAGTAGCCCGCGCTCATCGCGCAGACCGTGAAGCCGGTCCTGCGCCCGGCGTCCAGCCAGCTGTGCGACTCGAACGAGAAGGGGTGGTGGTAGACGAGGCAGTAGTCCTCGTCCGGGGTCGCGCGGCTCTCCGGCAGGATGTCGACGAACGCCCATCCCGTGTAGGCGAAGTGCACGGGGCCCGCCGACAGCTTGGCGACGGGATCGGTGACGCCCATCTTCCGGTGGAAGTTGCGCGCGTCGGACGCCCCGATGACGTGGGCCATGTCGAACAGGAGCGTCTTCGCGATGCGGCGCGCCTCCGCGGTGCCGCGCTCGGAGTAGAGATCGCAGATCGCGTCCACGAACCCGTGCGAGAGCGCCGCGGCGCGGACGAGCAGGTAGCGCTCGCCCGCGATGACGATCGTCCCGCGGCTCGGGTCGGCCTGGAAGTCCCGGAAGTAGGCGTCGACGGTCCGTTGCGCGGCGTCGAAGACGGGGCGCACGCCCTCGGGCGCTTCCACGGTGGCGCCGTGCTTCGGCGCGAACGGCCCCCGGCGCAGGCGTTCGACCTCGGCCTCGAGCTCGCGGACTCGAGCCTCCAGATCACGTGCGCTCTCTGCGTGCTCCGTCATTCCACGAGCGATTATGCGCACGATGCCCGGCCGGATCCACCACGCCGCACCGCGACTCGTCCGGCGCGGGCTTCGCGACCGTTCACCGAGGACGCGGGTTGAGGAGCCTGCGGACGCGGCGGGCCGACCTGCGCAATCGGCGCGCGAGACGCGTCGCGGGACCGGCGTCGAGCGCGCGGCGGGTCCGGACGACGAGGCGCTCGACCGCCGCCCGGACGTCGGGGGCCAACGGCATGCCGAGGTAGTAGGGGACCCACAGCTCCTCGAGCTGGAACCTCGTGAGCGCCGGCAGGCGGTCGAGGGACTCGACGAGGGGGAGGTCCGTCGCGAACGCCGCCTTCGCGCGCTCGAGGACCCCCCAACGCGCGAACGAAACCCGCGTGCGGAGGCACTTCTCGCAGCGCCCGCAGTTGCGTGCCGCGACACGGTTCTCCCAGCACACGTGGAGGTGCTCGAAGACGAACGGCTCGTCGGCGATGCGCGGGACCTTGTCCCAGCGCTGGAGCGTCGGATCGTCGTGGACGACGCGGAGGCGGTCGCTCGACCAGAGGGGGTCGCCGTCCCAGTGGGAGCCCCAGCCGCGATCCCACGCGACGCCCCAGGACGCGGGGATCACCAGCGATCCGATGGAGGTCGACAGCGCATGCCCCGCCGCGGCGAGGATCGAGCCGTGCGCGCGGTCCCAGGAGAGGCGCCGCATCGCGGGGTGGCGGCGGATCGACGTCCGCAGCACGACCGCGCGCCGACCCGTGGCTCGGGCGACATCGCGGACCGACGCGGCGCGGGCGAGCATCCGTGCGTCGTCGCCGAGCGCGATGTCGAAGCCATGGATCGCGACGAGCACGTCCCTCGGATGGGGGCTGCACAGCAGCGTGTAGAAGGAGTCGATCCCCGCGCTGAAGCACTGCCCGGCCGCCGCCTCCCGCGGCGCCGTCCCGTCCGGTCGGGCTTCGACGCCCTCGAGCGGGTCGGGCCCGTCGTAGCCCCACCAGCGCCGGAAGAGAGCCGTCAGGTCGCCCACGTTCCGCCGCCACGTCGCCGACGGAGGCTCGTCCAGGCGCAGGCGGGCCCGCCGTTCGAGCGCGACGAGCAGGAACGGCCCCGCGAACGCCTCCACGCTCGGCGCCACCTCGGCGTCCGCGGACTCGAAGTACACCGGCGTCCCGTCCACCGTCGCGCTCACGCGGTCCCGGCTCGCGACGCGCTCCCGGCGCACGGGACCCACGTGGATGTCGCGGCGGGCCCGGCGCGTCATGTCGTCCTTATACGTGCATCTTGCGCTCCGCGCGCGCCTGCGTGGCGGGACGCCCCCGTTGCGCGCCGTCGCGTAGGCTGATCCTCCGTGTCCGGCCGTCCCTTCCCCGCCCACGAGACCGCGCTGTCCCATGCGGTGACGGAGGTCCCCACCACCCCGCCGGACAGGACGGCCGGCGAGGTGCGGCGAGCGCTCGAGGGGCGGCGCTTCGACCTGGTCGGCGCGGTGTACGTCGTGGACCCGGGCGGCCGGCTCCGCGGGCACGTCGCCCTGACCGACCTCCTCGCCGCGCCGGCGGCCACGCCGGTGCTCGACCTCGTCGCGCCCGACCCGCTCTCGGCGGGCCCCGACGACGACCAGGAGCGCGTCGCGCACCTGGCGCTCGAGCGCGACGTGCCGGCCGTGCCCGTCGTGGACGCCGAGGGGCGCCTGCTCGGCGTCGTGCCGCCCGGCGCGCTGCTCGCGATCCTGCGCCGCGAGCACGACGAGGACATCCTCCGGCTCGCGGGGGTCCGTCGCGAGGACGTGGCGGCGAGGCGCGCGCTCGAGGACCCCCCGACGCGGCGCGTGCGCGACCGGCTGCCGTGGCTGCTCGTGGGCCTCGTCGGCAGCGCGGTCGCGACGTACATCGTCGCGCGGTTCGAGCGGCTGCTCGAGGCCCGCGTCGAGGTCGCCTACTTCGTCCCCGCGATCGTGTACCTGGCCGACGCGATCGGCACGCAGACGGAGGCGATCGCCGTCCGCGGGCTGTCGCGGGTCCACCAGCCGCTCGGCAAGCTCCTGTGGGGCGAGCTGCGAACGGGCCTCCTGATCGGTCTCGCCCTCGGCAGCCTCGCGTTCCTCGGGTGCTGGCTCGGCTTCGGCGACGTGCGGCTCGCCGGCGCCGTCGGGATCGCCATCGTGCTCGCGGGGACCGTCGCGACGACGGTCGGCCTGCTCATGCCCTGGATGCTCTCGAGGTCCGGCCGCGACCCGGCCTTCGGCAGCGGACCGCTGGGGACCATCGTGCAGGACGTCCTGAGCGTCCTCGTCTACTTCGTGGTGGCCACGGCGCTCGTCGTGTGAGTCCGCGGGCAGGTTCCCCGTGACCGGACCCGCGGTCCCCGAGGACGGGGGGGCCCCCGGCAACCGGGCCGGCAGTACCCTCCACGGCGTCCAAGAGGCGCGGCCACGCGCACGCGCGTGGCCGAGGAGGAGTACGCCATGCGCAACCGTCCGATCGTGGTGGTGTGCGGCGCCCTGCTGGGGTTCGTGGCGGGCGCGGTGCTCGTCCGACCGGTGTCCGCGAAGGACGCCGAAGCCCTGAAGGTGGGGGAGGCGGTGCTCACGTTCGCCAAGGGCACGATGCCGGGCGGCGAGTTCTCGCTCGAGTTGACCGCCGACGGGAGCGTCGGACGGCTCGAGTCGCAGGTGGCCCTGTCCGACGTGCCGAAGCCGTGCCTCGAGGCGGCGGACAAGCACGCGGGCGGCGGCAAGGCCACGCGGGCCGACAAGGAGTGGATCGGCGGCGCGACGTACTGGCAGGTCACCCACGAGGTCGACGGCCTGCGGCACGAGACCCTCATGAAGCCCGACGGCACGGTCGTCGGCGCCGAGATCGTGACGAAGCAGGAGGCCGTCGCGGACGGCGTCCTCGCGGCGTCCGAGAAGGCCGCGCCCGGCAGCGAGCTCGTCGTCGTCGAGCGCATCACCGGGCCCGAGGCGCTCGGCGGCACCGAGTGGCACGTCAAGCGCAAGCTCGAGGGCGAGGTCCTCCGGATCAGCGTCCTCGACGACCTCTCGATCGGCCGCGTCTACCGCAAGCTGATCGGCGAGACCAAGGTTCCGCGCTGACCGGCGCGGGAGGCGAGCCGGGCACGAGGACGGCGCCCTGGAGACGCAACGTGATCCACAAGGTGCTCGCCCCCTACGCCGACCACGCGTACGCGCTCCTGCGCATCGTGGCCGGCCTCCTCTTCCTCTGCCACGGGCTCCAGAAGCTCTTCGGCGTCCTCGGGGGAAAGCAGCCGGAGGTCGGCTCGCAGCACTGGATCGGCGGGATCATCGAGCTCGGCGCGGGAACCCTGATCGCCCTGGGTCTCCAGGCGTCCTGGGCCGCGTTCATCGCCAGCGGGATGATGGCCGTGGCCTACATCCAGTTCCACTGGAGGTTCGCGATGGACGCGGGCTTCTTCCCCATCGTGAACAAGGGCGAGCTGGCGCTGCTCTACTGCTTCCTCTTCCTCTTCATCGCCTGTCGCGGCGCGGGCCGGTGGAGCCTGGACTCCCGCATCCGCAGGTTCTGATCGCGCGCCCCGCGCTTCGCGCGCGGGTGTCCCCGGCGGCCGCGAGGCCGCGGACGCAGCGGACCGGGGCTCCCGGTCACGGGGGGATCCTCCCGGCGGGTTGACGTAAGTAAATATTCACTTACAGTCAGCCCATGCGCACCGCCTCCCGACGGCCGCAGACCGAACGGCGCGAGCAGATCGCGGGCGCGGCCCTCCGCCTCCTCGGGCGCGGTGGGCTCGACGCCGTGACGGCGGCGGCGCTCGCCCGCGAGGTCGGCGTGACGCCCGGCGCGCTCTTCCGCCACTTCGCGACGATGGACGAGATCGTGGTCGCGGCGGTCGAGCGCGCCGCCGCCCGGCTGGCGGCGACGTTCCCCCCCGACGGACTCGCGCCCGCGGAGTGGCTGCGCTCGCTCGCGCGCGAGCGCATCGCGCTCCTTCGCGAGGAGCCCGGGATCGCGTGGCTGCTCCGCTCCGAGCAGGCGCCCGCCGCCCTGCCGCGGTCCGTCATCGGGCCTCTGCGGGAGGCGATCCTGCGCTCGCGCACCCGCATCGACGCCGCGATCCGTCGGGGCGTGGAAGAGGGACGCCTCCGCTCCGACGTCCCGCCCGCCGTCCTGCGCGCCGTCTTCACCGCGATGATCCACTCGCTGACCGGCCCGCACGGGGTCGCGCAGCGCGTGGGCGGCCTCGTCGATCCCGAGCCGCTCCTGTCCGGTCTGTTCGTCCTGCTTTCCCCCCCTTCGGAGAGTCGTCGATGACTGCGATGCCCCGCCTTCTCCTCGCGGCCAGCGCCGCGTCCGTCCTCCTCGGGCTG
>DATLLK010000491.1:0-3424 GCA_035537895.1 Planctomycetota bacterium | reverse complement strand
GAGCCCCTTCGTCTTGCGCAGCGACTGGAGCCCGTGGAGGGCCTCGCGGGCGAGTCCCTCGAGACGCAGGTCGCGCGTGACGCGGGCGTCCAACCGCACGAGGAGGCCGTCGCCGAACTCGCTCGCCGCCCCCGCCTCGTCCCTCGCGGAGAAGCGCAGGTCGGCGGGCTCGAGCACGGCCTCCCGGCCGTCGGCGAGCCGCAACCGGACGCGACCCTCGGCGTCCGTGCGGCGCAGCGCCGCCGCCGCCGCGCCGTCGATCTCGCCGAGTCCCTCGAGGTGCGCGGCGACGGGCGCCGTCAGCGCCGCGAGCCGCGGGGCCGCCGCCTTCTTGTTGAGCGCGACCGTGAACCGGGCGGAGCGCTCGAACCCCTCGAGGAGGTCCAGGCGCTTCACGTTCAGCTCGTCGCGCACCGTGTCGGCCTGCTCGCGCAGGAACGCGGCCACGGCCGGGTCGCCGTGCCCCGTCGTGATCGACGCGAGCGGCTGCCGGACCTTCAACCCCGCCTTCTGCCGCGCCGCGTGCCCGAGCGAGACGACGCCGCGCAGCACGTCCATCCGCGCCTCGAGCGCGTCGTCGAGCGCCCCCGCGTCGGGCGCGGGCCAGTCGGCCAGGTGCGCGCTCGCCGCGGAGCCCGTCCCGCCGACGAGCGTGCGGTGCATCGCGTCGGCGTAGAAGGGCGCGAAGGGGGCGAGAAGGCGCGCCACGGTCACCAGCGCCCGGTGGAGCGTCCCGTAGGCCTCCCGCTTGTCGTCGGAGAGCGCGTCCTTCCAGAATCGGCGGCGGTTGCGGCGCACGTACCAGTTCGAGAGGTCCTCGACCACGAACTCGACGAGGCGGCGGCCGGCGCGCGAGGTGTCGTAGCCCTCGAGGTCGCGCGACATGTCGCCGACGAGGCGCGAGAGGCGCGACAGGAGCCAGCGGTCGAAGACGGAGGCGGGCCGACGCGCGGCGGCGCGTGTCGCGTCCTGCGCGCCGACGCCGTCCGCGTTCGCGTACATGGCGAAGAACTGGTAGGTGTTGGCGAGCGTGCCGAAGAAGCGGTTGCGCACCTCGAGGAGGTCGGCCTCGTCGAACCGGAGCGGCAGCCAGATGGGCCGCGAGCACAGGAGGTGCCAGCGCACGACGTCGGCCGGGTGTCGCGCGAGGAGGTCCACCGTGTCCACGGCGTTGCCCCTCGACTTGGACATCTTCTTGCCCTGCTTGTCGAGGATCAGGTCCGTCGAGACGACGGTGCGGTAGGCCGGCTTGTCGGCGTACATCGTGCTGACCGCGAGCAGCGTGTAGAACCAGCCGCGCGTCTGGTCGACGGCCTCCGCGATGAAGTCGGCGGGCACCTCGCGCTCCACGCGCTCGCGGTTCTCGAAGGGGTGGTGCCACTGCGCGAAGGGCATGGCGCCCGAATCGAACCAGCAGTCGACCACCTCGGGCGTGCGGCGCATGGTGCCCGCGCAGCGCTTCTCCCCGCAGGCCCAGGCGAGGGCGTCGACGTGGGGCCGGTGGAGGTCGAACGGGTCGGGCCGGCGTCCCGCGAGACGCTCGAGCTCCTCGACCGAGCCCACGGCGTGCTCGCGCCGGCACGCGTCGCAGACCCACACGGGCAGCGGCGTTCCCCAGTACCGGTCGCGCGAGATCGCCCAGTCGACGTTGTTCTCGAGCCACTTTCCGAAGCGGCCCGTCCCCGTGCTCTCGGGGACCCAGTTGACGCCGCGGTTGAACTCGACCATGCGCTCGCGGAACCGCGTCGTCGCGAGGTACCACGACTCGCGCGCGTAGTAGAGGAGCGGGGTCTGGCAGCGCCAGCAGTGCGGGTAGGAGTGGACGAGCGTCTCCTGGCGGAAGAGCGCCCCGTCCTCCTTCAGGCGGCGCAGCACGTGCTTGTCGGCGTCCTTGACGGGCATGCCGGCCACGAGCGCGGCCCGCGGTCCGTCGACGAACTTGCCCGCCGCGTCCACGGGGTGGAGCACGGGCAGCGCGTCGCGGCGGCCGACGGAGGCGTCGTCCTCGCCGTAGGCGGGCGCCATGTGCACGATGCCCGTGCCGTCCTCCGTCGTGACGAACGTCGCGGGCCGCACGGTGAAGGCGTTCGCCGCCGCGGGCACGTCGTAGAGGTCGAGGAGGCGGCGGTAGCGGCGGCCGACGAGCGCCGCGCCCTTCACCGACTCGAGGACCTCGACCTGCTCGGGCTTCGCCTTGAGCGCCGCGAGGCGCGGCTTGGCGAGCCAGAGGATCTCCGTCTTCCCCCCGCCCTCGGCGAGGCGCACCTTCACGTACTCCACGTCGGGATGGACCGCGAGCGCCACGTTGCTCGGCAGCGTCCAGGGCGTCGTCGTCCAGACGAGGAACGACTCGGGCAGCTCGCGCCCGGCGTCGTCGACCGCGCGGAAGCGCACGAACACCGACGGGTCCTGCACGTCCTTGAAGCCGAGCCCCACCTCGTGCGAGGAGAGCGGCGTCCCGCACCGCGGGCAGTACGGAAGGACCTTGTGCCCGCGGTAGAGGAGGCCGCGCTGGTGGAAGTTCGAAAGGATCGCCCAGAGGCTCTCGACGTACTCGTTCGAGCAGGTGACGTAGGCCTTCGAGAGGTCCACCCAGTAGCCGATGCGGCGCGTCTGCTGCTCGAACTCGGCGAGGAACTCGAACACGGACTCGCGGCAGACGCGGTTGAACTCCGCGATGCCCATGCGCTCGATGGCGTCCTTGCCCTCGAGGCCGAGGCGCGTCTCCGCCGTGATCTCGACCGGCAGCCCGTGCGTGTCCCAGCCCGCCTTGCGCTCGACGAGGTGCCCCTGCATCGTCTTCAGGCGGCAGGCGAAGTCCTTGAGCCCCCGCGCGAGGACGTGGTGGAGGCCCGGCTTGCCGTTCGCGGTGGGCGGTCCCTCGAAGAAGACGAAGGGGCGCGCGCCGCGCCGCGCGGCGAGGCTCGCCTCGAAGGTCTTCTCCGCGTCCCAGAGGCGGAGCGTCTCCTCCTCGAGGGCGACGAGACGGTCGGGTCGGAGGTCGTCGCGGAAGGGCATGGGGCGGGCAGGATACCCGTCCGCCGCGGCCCGTCCCCGCGCGGGTGCGAGGGCCGGCGCCCGAGGGCCGCGGCGCGCGCCGTCAGAGCGAGATGGCCACGTAGAGGCCCGCGACGAGGGAGGGACCCGCCGTGAAGCGGTCCACGCGATCGCCGTCCTCGTCGTCGAACTCGATCTCCGTGTAGACGTTCACGCCGAGGGAGGCCGTCAGGGTCACGCGCGGCGTCGGTCGCCAGTCCGCCTCGACCGTCACGGGGATGCGCAGGTCGCGGAAGACGCCGTCCTCGATGCGGTCGGAGCCCGCCATCCGGTACTCGTGGCGGTCGTAGCCGACCGCCAGGCCGACCGCGAACCGGTCGGACAGGCCGTAGGCGACGCCGACGCCCGCACCCCGCAGGCCGACGCG
>DATLLK010000490.1:0-3110 GCA_035537895.1 Planctomycetota bacterium | reverse complement strand
GGACGGGCGGACGAGGACGGGCGTGCCCGGAGGGAGCGCGGCGAGCCGTCGGCCCGCCTCGACGAAGGCGGGGTCCACCGTGGGTCGCCCCGGGGAGGCGACGAGGAGAACCGCCGTCACGGCCGCGAGGAGCAGGGCGGCGATCGGGGCGCCGCGCGCGAGTCGCACCGTCGCGGCTCGCACGGTCCGCGAGGTCCCGGGCGCGAGGGTGCGCAACGCGTTCCCGATCGCGTCGAGGGCCGGCGCCAGGAGCACGGGGAAGATCGGGAACAGGAGACGGCGGCTCGAGACGATCGGCGCGTACCACGCCATGGCCGGGAGCCAGCACACGGCCGTCCAGAGGGCGAGACGACGCCACGCGACCCGTGCGGGGTCGGCGGCGTGCAAGGCTTCGTGCGCTCCCGCGCCTCGCCGCGCCGCCGCTCGCGTGAGGAGCGACGAGGCGAGGAGGACCGCGAGGAACCCGTAGACCCACTCGACGCCGCGCTGGCGCGTGAGCCCGTCCGCGAGTCGGGCCAGGGCGTCGCCCGGGTCGTGCGCGGCGAGCCACGTGCGCGGCGTCGCCGTCGAGCGGCGGTCGAGGTCCACGTCCCACCGCTCCTCCCACATCACGTGGGCGGAGTTCACGTTGAACCAGGGCGAGCGCCCCTGCGAGACGTTCCACGCGAGGAGGGGGGAGGCCAGCACGACGAAGCCGAGGAGGAGCGCCCCGACGCGCAGCGGCCCGCGACGCCCCCCCGAGAAGAGCACGTGCAGCGCCGCGGCCGCGAGCGACAGGGTCGCGCTCCCCTTGGCGAGCCACGCGGCGCCGGTCAGGGCCCCGGCCGACGCCGTGGCGAACACGGGCCGTCGGGACGCCGCCGCGCGTGACAAGGTCGACGCCGCGAGGACGAGCAGGGCGGCAAAGAGAGGCTCGGGGCACAGGCGGCGCGCCTGGAGGCGGAACTCGAGCAGGACGCCGAGCATCGTCAGCAGGCCGAGGGCGGGGCTGAACGCACGGGACACGGCGACGTGCACCGCGAGCAGCGAGATCGCGGCGAGCACGACGGACACGAGGCGCGCGTCGCCGAAGAACGACGGGTCGCGGGAAGCCCACGGCGCCAGCGTCGCCGGGTAGAGGGGATGACGGTTGCCGTCCGAGAGCGACGTCCCCTCGCCGATGCGGATCGCGAGGGAGAGGTCGTGGACCTGGTCGCGCGCCGTCGGGTCGAGGTTGGCGGTCAGGAGCAGGCACCACGCCCCGAAGGCGAGGGCGACCGCGGCCGCGAGCAGGTAGGCGCTCCATGCGCCCTCCCGGCCCGTTGGCGCCCGGAGCGGGCCCTCCCCCGACGCGTAGGATTCCACGGCTCCCGTGCCTCCGGCCCTCCGACCCCGTCACGTGCGTCCCGATGGGCGGTCGCGGGTTCGGCGCGGTGCGCGCACCGTACATGCGCCCGCGCACGGCGCGCAAGATCCTGCGCGACTCGGATCGTCACCGCGACGCGTGGCGCCCCGAACCCTGGTCCTGCCCGCTGCGCCGCCGTCCCGACGGGGAGCCCGAGCGCACCGGCCCGCGCCCCGTGGCAGGATCCCCGCATGACGACGGAGAGCGTCAGGCCGGGGTGGATCGGGCCCGTCCCCAACGTCCTGACGGTGCTCCGTCTTCTGCTCGCCCTGTACTTCCCGTTCGCGCCCGACGCGGCGCGCGGGTACGTGGTCGCCGCCGCGGGCCTGAGCGACCTCCTCGACGGCTGGATCGCCCGGCGCTTCCACGCCGAGACGCACTTCGGGCGGCTGATGGACGGCATCGCCGACAAGGCGTTCGTCTTCTCCGCCGTGCTGACGCTCGCGGCGACGGGCCACATGCCCTGGTGGGAGGGCATCCTCGTGATGGCCCGCGACCTCGTCGTGGCGGCCATGGCCGGGCTGTGCATCCTCCGGCGCGCCTTCGCGTCGTTCCGTCACATGAAGCCGCGTCTCCTCGGCAAGGTCACGACGCTCCTGGCCTTCGGGTGGTTCCTGACCCTCCTGTTCCCGTGGGCCGCCCCGGCGCGGCCGGTCTTCCTCGTGCTGGCCGGGTCGAGCAGCGTGCTCGCCGCCCTCGACTACCTCCGCGAGTTCGTCCGCCTGCGCCCGGACCGCTACCACGGCGACGCTCCCGCGTCCGAGGGGACCGGCGCCTGACGGGCGCGCCCCGTTCCTGTGGTCCGGGGGCGGCCCCGGCCCCCTACAATCCGGCCTCTGTCCGCCCGGCCCTCGCCGGGCGCTGGCGACCGGAGGTTGACGCGATGCGCGCGAATCGACGAGCGACGTCCGTGGTCGGGACCTCTCTGCGGTGGGCGCTGCCGCTCCTGCTCGTGCTGCTCGTCGGTGGGACGACCTCGCGTGCGGAGGACGCACCCGACACGACGAAGCTGACGCCCGTCCCGGCGCCGCCCAAACCCTACAAGGCCGAGTTCCCCGCGGACCTGCCGTTCGATCCCGCCGCGGGGTGGACCACGGGCAAGCCGTACAAGCCGTTCGGGGACCCGCGGGCGAAGCGCGTCCGCGGCCGCGAGTACCCCGTGTGGTGGGCGTCCTTCCCGGCCACGCTCCGCACCGACGGGCCGAACAGCAACGCCGCCGAGGTGGCCGACCTCTACTCGATGATGTTCGAGTCGTTGATCCAGGTGGACCCGGAGACCCTCGAGTTCATCCCCTGCCTCGCCTCGCACTGGAAGGTCGAGACGCACCCGGACAAGACGCAGACCTTCACGTTCCGGATCGACGAGCGGGCGAAGTGGGCCGACGGGCAGCCGGTGCAGGCGGACGACGTGTTCTGGACGTACTGCCACCGGGCGAACCCGGACAGGAACGACCCCTCGCAGTCCATGACGTTCGGCGAGGGCTACGAGCTGCCGAAGATCCTCGACCGCCGCACGATCCAGGTGAAGACGCGAACGGTGAACTGGCGGCTGCTCCTCTACTTCGGCGGGATGATCGTCTACCCGGCGCGGGAGATGGCAATCCCCGGCGGGGAGTACATCGACGACTGGAACTGGAAGTTCATGACGGGGTCGGGCCCCTACCGCATGCTCCCCGAGGACCTGAAGAAGGGCGACTCCCTCACGCTGACCCGCCGGAACGACTGG
>DATLLK010000489.1:0-3688 GCA_035537895.1 Planctomycetota bacterium | reverse complement strand
TTCGGCTGCGCCCGACGATCCTCTCGCTGCGGCGGGCGTGCTCGGCCTCGGGCCTCCTCAACGGGTAGGAACCCGCGTCCGGGGCCCTCGGCCTGCGCTTGCCCGCCTCGCTTCGGTCTCGTCGGGCTCGCTACGAAGCAGATTTCAGACACAGCCTACTGCGGCGTCACCGCGGGCGCGTCGTCCTCGACCTCGAGCAGCCGGTCCGTACGCTCCTGGTGGAGCAGGAACCGGAAGCCCCACTGCCCGTTCTCGGTCTTCGCGCGCTCGACCACGTACAGCTCGTCGCGCTGCGTGCGCGTGGTCGACCCCTGGATCCGGACCGAGAAGACGTCGCTCTTCGTGTCGAACTCGACGCCGACGTCGATCCCGTTGCGCTGCAGGACCTCGGCGGTCAGGTTCGGCACGCTCCCGTCCGACAGCTGGTTGACGTCCGTGAAGGGGTTCCCGCCGCCCTCCTGCGGGTCGGCCGTGGTCGGGTTCATGCCCGCCGAGGGCGTCTCCGTCGTCTCGGCCGACGAGCCCCGGCGACGGTCCACGATCCCCTGCGCGTAGTCGCGGTCCTGCACGTTCGAGAACAGGGCCCGCAGCACCACGAGCGGCGCCGTGTTCAGGTTGATCTTCGCCGCGCCGACGCCCGTGCTGTAGCAGGTGATGTAGCGGTGGAGACCCGGCGCGACGCGGTCCTTCGTCTGGACGTCGCGCAGCAGGGAGCCGATCAGCCGGTCGTCGCGCTGGTCCGTGAAGAGCAGCTCGTCGAGCAGCAGGGGCACGCCCGCCGGCAGGGTCTTCGGCTTGGGCACCTGGCCGGTCGCGCCCTCGCGCTTCAGGTGCCGCAGGACGCGGTCGGCGATGTCCTCGGCGTCGGCGAGGTCGAGGTCGCCGCCCTTCGCCTTGTCCTCGGAGATCCCGTCGCGGAAGAGGTCGAGGATGCGGACGAAGATCTCCCGCGCGCGAAGGCGCTGGGCGTCGTTCTGCCCGCCGACCAGGCGCATCACGTTGAACTTGCCCTGCTCGTCGAACACGCGGGTGGCGAGCGCGACGTCGCCGTCGCGGCGGCTGCGGATGTCCCCCTCGTTCCACGCGTCGTACTCGGCGTCGATCTCGTTCTGCCGCTTGTCGTGGCGCAGCGTGCCCAGCACGACCTCGAACTGGCCGTCGATCGCGTACTCGATCGTCCCGATGTCGCTGACGTTGTTCGCGGCGAGCAGCTCGAGGCCGGCCTGGTAGGCGAGCTCGGCGACCATCACGATGACGATCGACGAGATGAGCAGCACGATGAGCATGGCGAACCCGCGGGAGCGGCGAGCGTCGCGGGCGATGGGGCGGTGGGCGCGCATGCGGAGGGGTCGGCGAGGATACCCGGGGCCTTTGGACGACGGCGCGCGGCGCTAGCGTCCCGTCACGACGACGACGCGGTCGGTCTCCCCGGGACCGGCCCGGTAGAGGAGCACGATGTCGTCCCGGCGGTCGCCCGTCAGGTCCGCGGCGCGGCCCTCGACGTCGGGGCTGCGGCCGACCGCGGGGATCGCGATCGTCGTCGCCTCCTTCGACCAGACGCCCTCGGCCCGTCCGAGGCGCACCGCGAGGCGGTCGTCGCCCGTACGGATCACGAGGTCCTTCCGTCCGTCCCCGTCGAGGTCGGCGGTCGGGAGGATCGTGAAGGACCGCTTCACGTCGATCGCCCCGGCGTACGTGAACAGGATCCGCACCCCGATCTCGGACTCGACCTCCGCGTCCGGCGTCGCCGGGAACCACTCCTTCGAGCGCTCCGACCGGTTGAGGAACGCCCGCGTCCGCGCGACGACGCGTCCCCGCGAGATCGCCGCGATCACGTTGGACCCGTCGATGTCGATCGACGTGATGACGACGTCGGGCCGGCCGTCGCCGTCGAGGTCGGTGTACTCGGGCGGGATCTGGAAGCCGCGGAGGCGGATCGTCGCGCGCGGGGGCCGCAGGTCGTCGCCCTCCTCCACGCACGGCGTGTGGAAGTAGACGTAGGTGCCCGAGTCGTTCGTCGAGGCCTCGTGCGCGAGGTCGGGGGCGCCGTCCGCGTCGAGGTCCTCGAGGACGGTGCGCTGCCAGTTCTCGCGGGGCAGGAAAGAGCTCGGGATCGCGCGCGCCTCGACGGTCCCCTCGACGACGCGGAAGGACCGGAGCGCGTCGTCGGACGCGATCCACACGGCGGCGCCCGAGCCGTTCGTGGGTTCGGCCGTGCCGAACCAGGGGCTCGGCCACGTCGCGATCGCGACGCCGCTGTCCTCGAGGAAGGGGCCCGCCGGCTGGACGCGGCGCGCCGGCGGCGCCTCGATGTCGAAGGCGCGACCGGGCGCGCCCTCGAGATCGGGGATCCAGCGGAAGCCGGAGGCGGTGGGCAGCAGGAGTCCGCCCTGCGGCGCGAAGTCCGACATCGTCGCGCGCCGGTGATCCGTCCAGGGGACGGCGGCGGAGACCCCCTCGAGGGCGACGGCCGGCTGTCCGGGGGCCAACCGGAGCACGCGCTCGCCGGCGATCGCGAGGAGCGTCGGCCCCTTCCCGCGCGCGGCGGCGCCCGCGCCGTGGACCGTCACGAAGGTCGCCTCCGGGGGCACGGCGAACGTCCAGGTCGGCGCGGCCGCGAGCGTCCCGCCGCGCCACACGCGCACCTCGCGCCCGGACGAGAGGACGAGGTCGACGACCCGGTCGCCGTCCACGTCGACAGTTCGCACGCCGTCCACCAGGGCGGGCGCCTGCAGGACGAGCGGCGGGGGAGGCGCGTCCGCCCCGCGAGCGGCGGCGGGGGCGAGGCCGCACGCGAGCGCGCCGGCGAGGAGGAGGACACCGGAACGCCTCACCGGGCACCCTTGGAGACGACGAGGTAGAGGGCGTCGTCGGACCAGACCGCGGCGTCGGTCCGGCCGTCGGCGTTCAGGTCGTCGAGGATCGCGTCCGGGGCGAGCGCGCGGTCCTTGTCGATGGGCACCGGACGCACGAGCGGCTGCGAGAAGGCGCCCTCGGCCCCGCCGCCGCGCCACACGGAGAGGCCGGTCAGGTTCCCGAGGTCGAGCAGGTCGCGCGCGCCGTCCCCGTCGAAGTCGCCCTCGAAGAAGCCGGACCGGCCGAACGTGTTCCCGCGCGCCTGCGCGCTCGAGTAGGGGCGCACGACCGTCGTGAAGGGGGAGCGCTCGAACGTGCCCGCCGCCCGGTCGAAGCGGAACGCGGTGAAGGTGATCTCGGGCTCGGCGCCCATCACGCGACGCACGAGGTCGAGCGTGGTGCCGCGGATCGAGTCCGCCACGTAGTCGCGCGCGCCGTCGCCGTCCACGTCCACGAACGCGGGGTGGAGCGCGACCGACTCCGTGTCGATGCGTCCGCGCGCCGGGCGCACCGCGCCGGTCGCGGGGTCGAGGATGGGGCCGGGCACGTGGTAGAGCGCCGTGCGCAGGCCCCCGACCTTGTCCGCCCGGCCCTGCACGACGGTCACGAGCAGGTCCGTGACGCGGTCGCCGTCCACGTCCGCGAGGGAGAGCCGCGGCGTGCGCAGCTCCTCGGGCGGCCGGTCGGGCTCGGGCGCGAGGAAGGGCAGCTCGATCCGCGTGGTCGTGGCCGCCGCCCCTCCGCGCGCGGGACGCTCGACGACCAGCGCCGTCCCCTCGAGCCGGACGAGCTCCCGCGTGCCGTCGCCGTCCATGTCGGCCGCCACGAGGAC
>DATLLK010000488.1:0-4639 GCA_035537895.1 Planctomycetota bacterium | reverse complement strand
CCGGGGGCGGGGCGAACGTGAGGGGACGCGCCGGTTACGGAACCGTCTTGGGAGCGGGCTCGGGGGTCACCGGCGTCACGGGCTTCGGGACCACGGGCGGTGCCGGCTTCGCCGGCGACTTCTCCGCGGACGGCTCCGGCGCCTTGGCACCGGGCGCGGTCGCCTGCGGCCCGGCGCTCTTCAGGGCCTGGATCCGCTCGAGCTTGGCGAGCGTGGCCTCGTAGTCGGCCTTGATGGCCGGCGCGGTGGCCTTCTCGATGGCCTCTTTCTCGAGCGTGATCGCTTCGCCGAGGTCGCCGCCCGTCATCTGGATCATGTTCGCGAGCGCGTCGAGGAGATGCGGCTCGCGCTTCCCGCCCTCGAGCGCCTTCTTCGCCCACCCGACGGCGGGCTTGACCGCGATCCGCTGGCGCCAGGCCGTCAGCGCGATCGACCCGAGCTTCGCGGGGTCGTCCTTCGCGCTGGCCGCGGAGCGCTCGAGCGCCGTGCCGGCGAGCCGCATCAGGATCGACGCCTCGATCATCTCGGCATCGGCGTCCAGGCGCTTCTCGGGCGCCCGGTCGCGCAGCTTGGCGAGGAGGGCGAGGGCGGCCGCCGGGTCCGTGCGGGCCTTCGTCAGGACGAGGGGACGAAGGGCGTCCTTCGCGGCCTCGGTGTCGGGGAGGTCCGTGACGATGCGCTCGAGCGCCGCGAACGCCCGGTCGCGGACGGCCGTGTCGGCGCTGCGCATGCCGGCCGTCCCGAACGCGGCGAGGGCGCGGGCCTCGAGGGCCGGGTCCTTGCCTCGGGCCTTCTCCGCGGCGCCCTCGAGCAGGGCGAACGCCTCCTCGGGCTTGCTCGCGGCGAGCTTCTTGCCGAGGTCGATCGCGGCGCCGAGGTCGTCGGGCTTGTCCGCGGCCGCCTTCCGCAGCGTCGGGATCGTCCCCTCGCCACGCAGCACCCGCTCGACCTCGGGCACGAACTTGTCGGGGGGGAGGTAGCCGACGATCCGGTCCAGCTCCTCACCGGCCGCGTCCACCATGACGAGCGTGGGGAATCCGTTGGCGCCGTAGCGCTTCGCGAGGTCCTTGCCCTCGCCCTTCTCCGCGTCCACGTGGACGTTCACGAACTTCTGCATCGCGGCCCCGACCGGGGCCTGGCTGAACGTGTCGGCGTCCAGCCGCTTGCACCAGCCTCACCACTCGGTGAAGAAGTCCATGAAGACCGGCTTGCCCTCCGCCTTCGCCTTGGCGAGCACGTCGGCGAACGACGTGCCGGACGGCTCGAAGGCGACGCCGCCCGCGGCCTCTTCGGCGAACGCCGGGCGCGACGGCAGCGCCGCGAGCGCGGCGCCGAGGAGGAGCGCGAGGCAGAGGGCCGGGCGCGAGGTACGGGACGGGATCATGGCGGGTCTCCGGGACGGGCCCCGGAGGATACCGCCGGCGGTGCAATCCGAGGCCTCCCCGGACGGAGGGAGTAGAAGAAACGGCCGACGCCCGCGGGCGCCGCGCGCCGTGTCCGGCGCCGGCCGACGCGCCGCACGAGTGCCCACCGATGACCCAGACCGCCTCCCACCGCACGTCCGAGAACTCGGCCACCCCGGTCGCTCCCCCGCTGCTGGCCTCGAGCGATCCCTTCGTCGAGCGCCACGTCGCGCCCTCCCCGGAGGAGGTCAAGGCGATGCTCGCGACCCTCGGGGTCGCCTCGCTCGACGCCCTGATCGACGAGACGGTGCCGGCGTCGATCCGCATGAAGCGCGGCCTCGACCTGCCGGCCGCGCGGACGGAGCACGAGGCGCTCCTCGACCTCCAGCGCCTGGCGTCGTCGAACCGCGTGTGGCGGTCCTACCTCGGCATGGGCTACCACGACACGCTGGTCCCGCCCGTCATCCAGCGCAACGTGCTCGAGAACCCGGGTTGGTACACGCAGTACACGCCCTACCAGGCCGAGATCTCGCAGGGCCGCCTCGAGGCGATGCTCAACTTCCAGACGATGGTCTGCGACCTGACGGGGATGCAGATCTCCAACGCGTCGCTGCTCGACGAGGGCACGGCGGCCGCCGAGGCGATGCACCTCTGCTTCGCCGTCGCGACCGACGCGCAGGCGAAGACGTTCTTCGTCTCGAAGGACTGCCACCCGCAGACGATCGCCGTCGTGCGCACCCGCGCCCACGCCTCGGGGGCGCGCGTCGTGGTGGGCGACCCGACGACGTACGCCTTCGAGCGCCCGACGGCCGGCGCCCTGATCCCCTACCCGGCGACGGACGGGACGATCACCGACCCGCGCGCCTTCATCGAGCGCGCGCGCGCCAACGACTGCCGGGTCGTGGTCGTCTCCGACCCGCTGGCGCTCGCCCTGCTGACGCCCCCGGGCGAGATGGGCGCCGACGTCGTGGTCGGCACCACGCAGCGCTTCGGCGTGCCGATGGGCTTCGGCGGGCCCCATGCCGGCTTCCTCGCGACGAAGGACGAGCACAAGCGCCAGATGCCGGGACGCCTCGTCGGGGTCAGCAAGGACGCCGAGGGCCGTCCGGCCATGCGGCTCGCGCTCGGCACGCGCGAACAGCACATCCGCCGCGAGCGCGCGACGAGCAACATCTGCACCGCGCAGGTCCTGCTCGCGGTCATGGCGGGGATGTACGCGGTGTGGCACGGCCCCGACGGGATCCGGCGCATCGCGCAGCGGGTGCGCGACGCGGCGGCCCTGTTCGCGCGCGGCGTGCGGCGCCTGGGGCTCACGACGGGCGACGCGCCCGTCTTCGACACGGTGCGGGTCGACACGGGCGTCGACGCGCGCAAGCGCATCCTGCGCGCGGCGGCGGCGCAGAAGATGAACCTGCGCACGCTCGGTCGCGACGCGCTCGCGGTCTCCTTCGACGAGACGACGACCGCGCAGGACCTGACTGACCTCCTCGCGGTGTTCAACGGCGGCGAGGCGCCGCCCTTCACGGTCGACGACCTCGCGAAGGAGGGGGGCGCGCCCGCCCTGCCGGCCTCGCTCGCGCGCAAGAGCCCGTTCCTGACGCACCCCGTGTTCCACGAGCACCACGCCGAGCACGAGATGCTCCGCTACCTGAAGCGCCTCGAGGCGAAGGACCTCTCGCTCACGACGAGCATGATCCCGCTCGGCTCCTGCACGATGAAGCTGAACGCGTCGGCGGAGATGCTGCCGCTCACGTGGGCCGGGTGGGGCCGCATGCACCCCTTCGCCCCCGCGGCCCAGTCGAAGGGATACGCGGAGCTGTTCGCCCAGCTCGAGCGCTGGCTGGCCGAGATCACCGGCTTCCACGCCGTGTCGCTCCAGCCCAACGCCGGCAGCCAGGGCGAGTACGCGGGCCTGCTCGTGATCCGCGCGTACCACGAGAGCCGCAAGCAGGGCCACCGCAACGTCTGCCTGATCCCCCAGTCGGCGCACGGGACGAACCCCGCGAGCGCCGTGATGGCCGGGATGAAGGTCGTCGTCGTCGCCTGCGACGCGCAGGGCAACGTGGACCTCGCGGACTTGAAGAAGAAGGCCGAGGAGCACCGCGAGGACCTCTCCTCGCTGATGATCACGTACCCGTCGACGCACGGCGTCTTCGAGGCGTCGATCCGCGAGATCTGCGAGGTCGTCCACGGCCACGGCGGACAGGTCTACATGGACGGCGCGAACATGAACGCGCAGGTGGGCCTCTGCCGGCCGGGCGACTTCGGGCCCGACGTCTGCCACCTGAACCTGCACAAGACGTTCTGCATCCCGCACGGCGGCGGCGGTCCCGGCATGGGCCCGATCGGCGTGGCCGAGCACCTGGCGCCCTTCCTGCCCGGCCACCCGCTCGCGCGCACCGGCGGCGCGAAGGCGATCGGCCCCATCGCGGCGGCCCCGTGGGGCAGCGCGAGCATCCTCACGATCCCGTGGGTCTACCTCGCGATGATGGGCCCCGACGGGCTCGCGCACGCGACGAAGGTCGCGATCCTCAACGCGAACTACATGGCGAAGCGGCTCGAGAGCCACTACCCGGTCCTCTACAAGGGCAGCCACGGGCGCGTCGCGCACGAGTTCATCCTGGACCTGCGGCCCTTGAAGGACGCGACCGGCATCGAGGCGATCGACGTCGCCAAGCGCCTGATGGACTACGGCTTCCACGCGCCGACGGTCTCGTTCCCCGTGGCCGGCACGCTGATGATCGAGCCGACGGAGAGCGAGTCGCAGGGCGAACTCGACCGCCTGTGCGACGCGCTGATCGCGATCCGCGGCGAGATCCGCGACGTGGCCGAGGGGCGGGTCCCGAAGGACGACAACCCCGTCAGGAACGCCCCCCACACGGCCTCGATGGTCACGGCGTCGGAGTGGAAGCACGCCTACTCGCGCGAGACCGCCGCGTTCCCCGCGCCGTGGACGCGCCAGCACAAGTTCTGGCCCCCCGTCGCCCGCATCGACGACGTCTACGGCGACCGCAACCTGATGTGCCTCTGCCCCCCGCCGGACGCGTATGCCTAAGCGGATCTGAGGAGCGCTATCCGGCCAACAGTGCCAGGCACTGTTGGCCGGGTTCACCGGGAGTGGGAGGTTGGGCGCGTGGGTCACGCCGAGTTCGCCCTCCTCGCGCTGTCGTCGCTGTTCGTGATCGTGGACCCGCTCGGGCTCGTGCCGGCGTTCCTCGCGATGACGGGCGAGCAGA
>DATLLK010000487.1:0-2128 GCA_035537895.1 Planctomycetota bacterium | reverse complement strand
GTGCGGGAGCTGCCGGCAACCGGCGTTGACCGCGCACATCTGCGACGACGCCGGGCACCTCACCTGTGGTTCGTGTGCCCGCCCGTGCCCCTCGTGCGGCCGCGTCGTCTGCCGGGCGTGCGCTCCCCGCGGATGCCGCTGCGCGTAGGGCGGGCGCGCCGCCCCGCGGTTTCCCGTCCGCCCGGACGGTGGAGGCGTGCGACCCTGCGGCGCATGACCTGGCTCTCGGCGATCCCCCGGGCTTGCGTCCACACCGTGCGCCGCGCCGGGGACCAGAACCTGCAACGGCTCGCGGCCTCGATCGCCTTCTACGCGCTGTTCTCGCTGCCCGCCCTCCTCGTCGCGGCGATCCACCTCGCCGGGCTCGTGTACGGGGAGGAAGCGAGCCGGGAGCGGCTCCTGGCGCAGGTCGAGCGCGTGTTCGGGGAGGACCCCGCCGCGACGGTCGACTCGGTGATCCAGGGGGCGGTGGCGGCGGGGGCACGCCGGCTCCTGCCGCGCGCGCTCGCGCTCGCGGCGCTCTTCTTCGGGGCCTCGTTGACGTTCTTCGAGCTGCAGCACGCGCTCAACCGCATCTGGGGCACGACCCACACGCGCCGCTGGTTCGTGGCCCACCTGCTGAAGCGCCTGGTCTCCTTCGCGATGGTGCTGGTCGTGGGCGCGTTCCTCGTCGCGTCGATGGTCACCTCGGTGGGGATCCGACGATTCGGGGACTGGGTCACGGAGCACCTGCCGGGGGATGTCGCTCTCGGGGTCGTCCGCTGGCTCGATCCCGCGGTCGCGCTCGGCGGGTTCACGGTGCTCTTCGCGCTCCTCTTCAAGGTCCTCCCCGACGGGCGCGTGCCGTGGAAGCGCGCCTGGGTGGGCGCGTTCGTGACGGCCCTGCTGCTCGTCGCGGCGAAGTCGCTCGTCGGGCCCTACCTCGGCGTGACCGACGTCGGTTCGGTCTACGGCGCCGCGGGGTCGCTCGTCGCCCTCCTCGTCTGGGTCTACGCCTCGTCCCTCGTGGTCCTTCTCGGGGGGGCCTTCGCCTTCTCGTGGGAAGAGGTGCGGACGGTCCGCCCGGCCGAGCCCGAGCCCGCCACGCCGGCCCCGTCACCGCCCCGCGAGGACGGCGCACGGCCGCGGTGACCCGGGCAGGGACGGGCCCGGCGGCCCCGTCCGGTGCGTAGGATGCTGCCCTTGCCACTCCTGTCCTAACGCACGAGCACCGAGTGACGACGAACGCCACGCTCCCCGAAGGTCCACCGAGGCATCGCGTCCCGCGTCCGCCGCCGCCGATGCCCCAACCGGCGTTCCAGTTCGTCTGCGCGGTCCTTCTGGTCCCGGCGGCCGCACCGGCCGTGGCGGCATTCACCCACCCGGACACGTCCAACCTGATCCTGTGGACGTGGTACCTGGGCCCCGCGGCGCATCGCGCGTGGCCCGGAGCGTGAGCGCCGCCGCCGCGGGCGCGGCTCGCCCTGCTCGGGATGCTGGGCATCGCCTATCTGGCCCTCCTGGCCGTCCTCCTCCCGCACCCCGGCTTCACCGCCGACCTGGCGCTCCTCGTGACCGCCTTCTCGTGGGCGCTCGGGCTCGCGGTCCTGGGCCTGCTCCGCATCGGCCCGCCGACCGAGTTGCGCCTGCTCGTCCTCGCCGTCGCGACCTGGACGACCGCGTACGCCCTCATCCGCGTCTTCCTCGCGACGCCCGAGACGACGCGCTCGATCGAGCGCGGCTTCGCGGCCGGCCTGCTCGTCATCCTCGCGGCCGGTGGAACCATCCTCGCCCGTCGACGCGCGTACTGACGCGCCGGGCTGGCGCTGGCCCGATCCCTCGCTACCGCTCCGGCACCGGCGCGCCGGCCGCGACCCAGGCCTTGAAGGCGGCGACGAAGTCCGCGTGGGGGATCGGGACGGGGGCGCGACCGACGCCCGGGTCCCAGCCCCAGAGCACCAGTTCGTCGTGGGCGACGTGCTCGATCAGGGCCTCGAGGTCCTTGCCGTTGGTGGCGGCGGGGTCCTTCAAGGACCGCGCGATCGCGGCGGGGCTGGCGTTGTGGAACACCATCTTCATGTTCGGGGGCGGCAGGTGCCAGTTGGGGGCGCCGGGCGGCATGTGGGCGCCGTAGGAGGCGGGCGGGTTC
>DATLLK010000486.1:0-3833 GCA_035537895.1 Planctomycetota bacterium | reverse complement strand
GTACGGGGCGGGGTAGCCTGCTCGAGTGCCCCTCGACCGACACCTTCGTGGGCGTGGCGCTCGACCTTCCGGTCGAGACCCTGTTCACGTACCGGGTCCCCGAGGGGCTCGTCCCGCGGGCGCGGGTCGGGGCGCGCGTCCGGGTCACGTTCCGGGGGCGGCCCGCGACGGGACTGGTCGCCGAGGTGACGGACCGGTGCGAGGTGAAGAAGGTCCTCGACGTCCAGGGCTTCCCCGACGACGAGGCGCTCCTCGCGCCCGACCTCCTCTCGCTCGGCCGTTGGATCGCCCGCTACTACGGGTGCGCCGTCGGCGAGGCGCTCGCCGCGATGGTCCCCCGCGGCGTCCGCACGCGGACGAAGGCCGCCGAGCGCACGCGCGCGCGCCTCGGCCGGCCGCCCGCGGAGGCCGCCGCCCACGCCGAGGCCCTGCCCGCGGGGAAGAACCCGCAGGCGCGCGTCCTGCGCCTGCTCGCGAAGGAACCCGAAGGAGTCCTCCTCCAGGACGTGCTGCGCCGGGCCAAGGTCTCGACGAGCCCCCTCCGCACGCTCGAGAAGGAGGGGTGGGTCGCGCTCGCGCGCGAGGCCGCGGGCGCCGACCCGCTCGTCGCGGCGGCCGTCGCCCCCGCGGCCAACGGGGAGTCGGCGACGCCCCCGACGCCCAACGCCGCCCAGCGGGCCGCCGTCGAGGCGGTCTCGCGGGCGATCGAGCACGGCGAGTTCCGCGCGTTCCTCCTGCTCGGCGTCACGGGCTCGGGCAAGACGGAGGTCTACCTCCGCGCGATCGAGGCGTGCCGCGCGAGCGGCCGCCAGGCGATCGTGCTCGTGCCCGAGATCGCGCTCACGCCGCAGACGGTCCGGCGGTTTCGCGCGCGCGTGTCGCGCGTGGCGGTGCTGCACAGCGGCATGACCGACGCCGACCGTGCCGGGGCCTGGCGCGCGATCCGCGCGGGCGAGGTCGACGTCGTGATCGGGCCCCGCAGCGCGGTCTTCGCCCCCGTGCCGCGGCTGGGCCTGCTCGTCCTCGACGAGGAGCACGAGACGTCGTTCAAGCAGCAGAACGCCCCCCGCTACCACGCGCGCGACGTCGGCCTCGTTCGCGCCCGCGAGGCGCGGGCGGTCGTCGTGCTCGGCAGCGCGACGCCGGCGCTCGAGTCGTACCGCAACGCGACGGAAGGGCGCTTCACCCTCCTGCGGCTCCCCGACCGGGTCGAGGACCGGCCGCTGCCGCCGGTCCACGTGGTCGACCTGCGCGCCGACGGGGAGGGCCGCGGCCCCGGAACGAGCCTGGGCCGCACGCTCGCGGATCGCCTGCGGTCGACCCTCGCCGCGGGCGGGCAGGCGATCCTGTTCCTCAACCGCCGCGGGTACTCGACGAGCGTCGCCTGCCCGCGGTGCGGCTTCGTGCTGCGCTGCCTGCACTGCGACCTCCCGCTCACCTACCACCGCGCCGAGACGATGGGGATCTGCCACCTCTGCGGGCACGAGCAGCGCCCGCCGTCCATGTGCCCCGACTGCGCGTTCCCCTCGCTCAAGTACCGCGGCGCGGGCACGCAGACGGTCGAGGAGGAGCTGCGCGCGACGTTTCCCGGCGTCGAGGTGGCGCGCATGGACTCGGACACGATGACGGACCGCGACGCGTACGAGGAGACGCTCGACCGGTTCGCGCGCGGCGAGGTCCGCATCCTCCTCGGCACGCAGATGATCGCGAAGGGGCTCCACTTCCCCGCCGTGACGCTGGTCGGGGTCGTGTCCGCCGACACGAGCCTCGGCATCCCCGACTTCCGCGCCGCCGAGCGGACCTTCGGGCTGATCGCGCAGGTGGCGGGGCGCGCGGGGCGCGGCGACCTCCCCGGCGAGGTCATCGTCCAGACGCTCCACCCCGACGAGCCCGCGGTCGTGCTCGCGACCCGCCACGCGTACGAGGAGTTCGCGACGGCCGAGATGGAGGAGCGACGCGCGTTCGGCTACCCGCCCTTCCGTCGCCTCCTGCGGATCGTGCTGCGCGGCAAGTCGCGGGACGCCGTGCTCGAGCGCGGCAAGGAGCTGACGTCCCGGCTCGCGCACGCGGCGGTGCCCGGGGTCG
This sequence comes from Planctomycetota bacterium, assembly GCA_035537895.1. Classification (GTDB taxonomy): domain Bacteria; phylum Planctomycetota; class PLA2; order PLA2; family JAEUHO01; genus DATLLK01. The sequence goes on along the minus strand of DATLLK010000486.1, from coordinate 1,748 downwards.
AGTGGCTCGGGCCCGCGACCCCGCTCGTCGCGCGCATGCAGGGCTTCCACCGCCGCCACGTGCTCGTCAAGGCCGAGACCCCCGCGGGCATCCGCCAGGCGCTCGACGCGGTCCGCGCGGGCCCGGGTCCCACGCACGGCGTCGAGGAGCAGGTCGACGTGGACCCCGTCGGCCTCATGTGACGGCGACCCCTGTGCCGGACGGGGGAGCGCGGCGAGAATGCGGGAGGAGGGATCGATGACGGAACCGCTCGGAGAGGCCCTGCGCGGCGCGATGCGCCGATGGGCGAGCGGCGTGTCGGTCGTCACCGCCGCGCACGGCGGGAAGCGGGCCGCGATGACCGTCTCCGCGTTCTTCTCGGCGAGCCTCGAGCCGCCGATCGTGGTCGTGTCGCTTGAGGAGGGGACGGAGACGCTGGCGCTCGCGCGCGCGTCGCGCGCGTTCGCCGTCTCGGTCCTCGGCGAGGGGGCGGAGGGGGCGTCGGCCCGGTTCGCGGGCTACGGGCTCGCGCCCGACGCGGACCGCTTCGAAGGCCGGGCGACGTCCTCGAAGACGACGGGCGCGCCGGTGCTCGTCGAGGCGATCGCCTGGGTCGACTGCCGCGTGCGGGCGCTGCACGCGGTCGGGACGCACGTCCTCGTGGTGGGCGACGTCGTGGCCGCGGGGGCCTCGCCGGGACCGGCGCGCCCCCTCGTCTACTGCGACCGCGGCTACCGGCGGCTCGAACCGTCCTGATCCGGCGCGTTGCGCAGCGACACCCCCGCGTCCCAGAGGTAGAGCGCGACGGCCGTCCAGATGAAGCCGAAGGCCACGGCGCGCGCGCGACCGAAGGGCTCGCCGTACGCGAAGACCGCGAGGAGGAGCTGGCCCGTCGGCGCCAGGTACTGGAAGAAGCCGATCGTGGCGAGGCGAAGGCGCCGCGCGGCGTGGGCGAACCAGAGCAGCGGGAGCGCCGTCACGATGCCCGAGGCCGCGACGAGCCCCATCTCGCGCGGTGCGAGCCGGGGGAAGACCGCCTCGCCCCGCACGACGAGCCACGCGAGCCATGCGATCGCGACGGGGAAGAGGATCAGCGTCTCCGCCGAGAGCCCGGTCAAGGCGTCCACGCCCGCGCGCTTCCTCAGCAGGCCGTAGAGCGAGAAGGTCACGGCGAGCGCGAGGGCCGTCACGGGCACGGTCCCCTGCGCGACGGTCAGCCACGCCACGCCCGTCGCGGCCAGCGCGACGGCGACCCACTGCAGTCGGCGCAGCCGCTCGTGGAGCACGACGGCGCCGAGGAAGACGTTGAAGAGCGGCGTGACGTAGTAGCCGAGGCTCGCCTCGAGCAGCACGTCCCGCTGCACGGCCCAGATGAACACGAGCCAGTTCAGCGCGACGAGGGCGGCGGTCCACGTGAGCAGGCGACGGTGGCCGCGGTCGGCGAGCGCGGCCCGGGTATCGGGGAGGCGCCGCCGCCACGCGACGAGCCAGAGCACGACGGGCACCGACCACAGGACGCGGTGCGCCACCATCTCGACGCCCGGCACCTCGCGGACGGTCTTCCAGTACAGCGGGACCAGCCCCCACGACCCGAACGCGGCGACCGCGTACAGTCCTCCGGCGATCGCGTCGCGGCGCATCCGCGGAGCCTATCCCGCCGCTCCGGCACCGACCCGCCGCGGAAGGCCCGGACGTCGCAGAGGATGGCACGGGGGCTCGGGCCCGACGACCTACTTGGGCGTCGGGGCCACGTCGAGGGACTGGATGAC
>DATLLK010000485.1:0-3558 GCA_035537895.1 Planctomycetota bacterium | reverse complement strand
GCGGCAGAGCTTCGCCGCAACGTGCCGAGCGCGACGGTGGTCGAGGGCTCCTTCCTCGACCATCCCGTCGGCGACCCCACGGACCTCGCGTTCACCTGCGGGGTGTTGATCCACGTGGCACCGTCGGCGCTCCCGACCGCGTACGCCCGTCTGGCCCAGCTGGGCCGGCGGTACGTGGTGCTGAGCGAGTACTACGATCCGCGGCCTGTGAGCGTCCCCTATCGCGGACACGCGGACCGCCTGTTCAAGCGGGACTTCGCGGGCGAGTTCCTGGACGCGCATCCCGCGTTTCGGCTCGCGGACTACGGGTTTGTCTATCACCGCGACCCGCAGTTCCCGGCAGACGACTTCACCTGGTTCGTCCTCGAGCGGCGGCACCCGTAGCGGGAGCGGCGAGGTCTTTGCCTTGCTGCGTCACCCTCGAGTGCGACGTCAGCGCGGACTGACCCGCAGCGACGCCCGGAGCTTCGCGAGCGCTCGGTGCTCGAGCTGTCGGACGCGCTCGCGCGAGAGGCCGAGCGCCAGTCCCGCCTCGCGCAGCGTGCGCGCGGCGCCGGCCCCGCCCAGCCCGAAGCGGGCGCGGACGACCTCGGCCTCGCGCGGCTCGAGCGCCGCGATCGCGCGCGCGAGCCCCTCGAGCTCGGAGGCCTCGACGCCCGTGTCGCCCGGCGAGGGGAACCGCGTGTCGGGCAGGCGCGGATCCTCGTCGAAGAGCGCGTCGAGCGACACCGTGCGTCCGCTCACCGCGGCGTCGGCCCAGATCCGGGCGAGGACGCGCCGTCGCGTCGGCGTGCCGGGCATCGCACGCGCGATCTCGTCGGGCGTGGGCGAACGACCCTCGCGCTGCTCGAACGTCCGCGCGAACGCGCGCCACCGCGACAGCTCCAGCGACATGTGGCGGGGGATGCGGACGGTGCGCACGGAGTTGACGAGCGCGCGTCGGATCGCCTGGCGGATCCACCACGTCGCGTACGTGGAGAACCGGACGTTGCGGGTCGGGTCGAAGAGCTCGACGGCGTGGTAGAGGCCGACGTTCCCCTCCTCGACGACGTCGGGCAGGGGGAGGCCGCGGTGACGCCACCGCTTCGCCTCGGCGACGACGAGCCGCAGGTTGCGCACGGTCAGCTCGTAGCGCGCCTCCTGCGCCTCGTGCTCGAGCCGCATCTGCTCCTGCAGCTCCTCCAGCGGGTTGACGTTTCGGGCGCTGCGCCGGGCGCGCGGCTTCGCCGCGGCGGGGACGGCGGCCTGGATGCGGCGCGCGAGCGCGCGCTCCTCCTCGGCCGAGAGGAGGGGCCACGCCTGGATCTCCCGCAGGTACGTGTCGAAGGGCGATTCGGTGCGGCGGGCGGGCATGCGGCCGGCGAGGGTACGCGATCAGCGGTCGGAGGCGAGAACGCGTTCGTACAGCGCCTCGTACTGCGGCACGATCCGGTCGATCCCGAACCGCTCGACGGCGGCCTGCCGGCCCGCCTCCGACATCGCCTGGCGCCGCTCCGGGGAGGCGAGGAGCTCGAGGGCCGCGCGGGCGAGCGCCGCGTCCTCGTGGGGGGGCGCCAGGATCCCGTCCACCCCGTCCCGGATGACCTCGGGCAGGCCGCCCGCGGCGAAGGCGAGGGGCGGCGTGCCGCACGCCATCGCCTCGAGCGCGGCCAGGCCGAACGACTCGTACTCGCTCGGGAGCAGGAAGAGGTCGGCGAGCGGCAGCAGGTTTTCGACCTCCGCCTGCGCGCCGAGGAAGCGCACGCGGTCGCGAACCCCCAGCTCGCGCGCGCGGCTCTCGCACGCGGCGCGGTCGGGACCCTCGCCCACCATGAGCAGGACGGCGGGGCGCTCCTTCGCGACCGCGGCGAGCACCTCGACGGCGGAGACCGCGCGCTTCACGGGCCGGAAGTTGCTCACGTGGAGGAGGAGCGCCTCGTTCGACCGCACGAGCGCCCGACGCCGCGAGACGTCCCGGCCCGGGTGGAAGCGCACCGGGTCGACGAAGTTGTGGATCACGTCGATCGGACGCAGCTCGCCGAACACGCGGTCCGTCTCCCGCCGCAGGTATTCGGAGACCGCCGTCACCGCGTCCGAGGAGCGGATCGCGTGCCGCGTCATGCGCGCGTACGCGCGGTCCTGCCCGACGACGGTGATGTCGGTCCCGTGCAGCGTGGTGACGACGGGCAGGCGGCGCGGGCGGACGACGTCCTTCACGAGGAGCGCGGCGAGGGCGTGCGGGATCGCGTAGTGGGCGTGGACGAGGTCGAGCCCTTCCTCCTCGACCACCTCGGCGAGGCGCGACGCGAGCGCGGCGTCGTAGGGCGGGTAGCGGAAGAGCGGGTAGCTCGTGACCTCGACCTCGTGGAACCGCACGCGCTCCTCGAAGGGCCGCAGGCGCAGCGGCGCGGCGTAGGAGAGCACGTGCATCTGGTGCCCGCGATCGGCCAGCGCCAGCGCAAGCTCCGTCGCGACGACGCCGGAGCCTCCGGCGGTCGGGTAGCAGACGACGCCGACCTTCATCGGACGGCGCCGTCGGGCGACCTCAGCGCCGCCACGGGGTCCTCGAGCGCGATCACGCGCTCGGCGAAGAACGGCTCGGCGTGCGTCGCCCCGACGCGCCCGCCCCAGTAGGTGAAGCGGCCTTCGAAGCGCCGCAGGAAGTCGGGCGAGGAGATGTTGGTCGCGGGGCCGCCCCGGCCGTCGGTGCCCAGCTGGCTCGCGTAGCAGCGGATCACGCGCACCTTCTCGTCCCACTCCGCCGACACGTCCACGACGAACGTGGGGACGGGCTCCTTGTGCCCCATGTAGTGGACGAGCGCCTGCGGCCGGTGGAGGGGGAGCGTCACGCCCGGCGCCTTGGCCACCGTCGCGAGGTAGTAGGCCCGGCGGACCAGCTGCGCCGCGGCCTCGTGGTCGGGGTGGAGGTCGACGGGGCACGGACCGACCACGAGCCGCGGGCGCCACCGGCGGATCGCCTCGATGACGGGCCGCGTCATCTCGGCGGTGACCTCGAGCCCGCCGTCAGGCAGGCCCAGGTTCTCGCGGCCGACGAGACCGAGGAGGCGCGAGGCCTCCGCGACCTCGAGCGCCCGCGTCTCGGGCGTGCCGCGCGTGGCGGCCTCGCCCCGCGTCAGGTCCACGATGGCGCAGCGGTAGCCCGCCTTGCGCATCTTGAGCAGGAAACCCCCGGCGCACATCTCGACGTCGTCGGGGTGGGGCCCGAACGCGAGGACGTCCGCGGGGTCGGGAAGGGGGGCGTCGCTCATGGGCAGGGGATCCTACGGGACGACGCGGCGGAAGGCGTGGCGGGCCCCCGGCCTTCGGACTCACCCGAGGTCGAGGGTCGCCGGCGGCGTGCCGGGAGCGAGGCGCGAGAGGCCCGACCGAAGCGCCTCGACGCCGTGGCGCGCGACGAGTGCCGACAGCACCAGCACGGTCGCCACCGACTGCAGCGCCGACAGGCAGGCGAGCAGGCCGACGCGCAGGATGCGGGCGAAGGCCTCGCGCTGCAGGCGCAGGCCGCGGACCTGCAGCGGCACGCGGGCCCGTGGCCGGCTGCAGTACCAGCACAGGAAC
>DATLLK010000484.1:0-3527 GCA_035537895.1 Planctomycetota bacterium | reverse complement strand
GCCGTGCCACGCTGGCTCCCGGACAACACGGGGGCCGGCGCCCTTGGCCAAGGGTCCGTGGGCGGCCGGGCACGAGAACGAGTGCGGGACCGGAGTCACAGGATGCGTCGATGGGCCGTCGTGGCGGGGCTGGCTCTCCTTCTGTCGGCGGCGCTGCGCACGGATGCGGCGGACGCCCCGGTGCCCGATCCCGCGACGCGCGCGCGGATCGCGGCGCTCCGCGCGCGCGTCACCGAGTGGTGCGAGACCCGCAAGCTCCTTCGCAAGGACAAGTGCCCGACGTGCCAGGGGTTCGGCGTGGTCGTGGACATGCGGACGAAGCGCCAGGAGCCGTGCCCCAAGTGCGAGGGCCGACGGCTCGTCCTGAACGCGAAAGCGTTCCGCAAGATCCACTACGACATGCGCAGCGAGGCGTGGCGCCAGCGCCCGACGTCGCGCGACGAGGTCACGGAGGCCTACCGCGCCGCCGACGCCGGCGCGGAGCGCGGCGTGCTCGCGAAGTACAAGGTCGACCGCGTCGAGCTGGTCGGGACGCGGTTCGGTCGCGGGTGGGTGATCGAGGGGACCGACACGGTCGCGCGCGACTCGCACTGGGTGGCCGTCCCCGACCCCAAGACGAAGAAGGAGAGCTGGTACCTCTGGTCCCCCGACACCGACGGCGCGTGGTCCGAGGAGACGCTCCCGCCGCCGCCGCCGCCCGTGCCCGACGAGGCGGTTCCTCTGATCGCGCCGCTCGCCGCGGAGGACTTCGCCGCGGTCCGCGCCATGCTCGAGAAGTGTCGGACGCCGTTCCGGCTCGAGCTGGCGCAGCGGGACGGCACGACCACCGTCGTCTCCCTCTTCCACCCCGCCGCTCCGGACGCCGAGTCGCTCGACGCCTGGATCCTGAAGGGCGCGTACCCGCTGCTGCGCGGGGTCTTCGAGGCCGTGCCGGCGGACGAACGCGCGCGGCTCGTCTTCCTCGCGAAGTGGCGCGACAAGTTCGGTGCCGTCACCCAGCGCGCCTACCGGACCGTCGAGGCGGCGCGGGCCGACTTCGAGAAGATCCACCCCGAGAACCTGACGCCCGAGGAGCTCCTGGCGCTGTTCCGGTGCGAGGATGCCCGCTACGAGGACGAAGTCCTCTGGTGGAAGTAGGCGGCCAGGACCAGGGAACCGTCTCGACCGCGCCCACCTCGGCGGCCGCGTCGGCCGTGCGCTCGACGAAGCGCTGGGCGACAAGCAGGGGCTCCAAGGGCCCCCCGAGGCATCGGCGGTGCCCTTCCAGGCCCCGTTCCCCTCTTGCCTCGGGGGATAGCCGCCCGCGTCGCCGCGCGCCCGCGAGCGCGCTCGCGTCAGAAGTTGATCTGCCACTGCAGGCGGAGGAGCCAGCCGTCCTCGACCACCACGCCCCTCGCCGCGTTGACGAGGTAGCCCGGGCTGGAGGAGTTGACGCCCGAGTTGCCCACCACGCGCGTGACGTCGAGGGAGACCTTGTGCGCGTGGTCCTCCACGAAGTAGTTCACGACGGCGCCCGCCTCCCAGAAGGTGTCCTCGAGGGGGGCCGTGAAGTAGTCGTCGTCGGCCCACACGATGGCGTACTTGGCGCCGAGGCCCCAGGGGCTGTTCGCGACGCGGTAGTGGGCCTGGGCGTAGGCGCCCGTGTCCGTCGGGTCCGGGTCGGGCGAGCCCGCCGTGTAGTCGATGTCCCGGTGGAAGTACTCCGCCTGGAAGGAGAACCCGTGCCAGCGCGCCCGGAACCAGGCGTTGGCGCCCCACCGCGTCAGGGGACCGACGCCGCCGTTGCCCTTGACCGCGAGGGAGCCCGGGATGCCCGAAGGCAGGTGCGTGTCGTCGTCGTTCTCGTAGTAGCCCGAGACGCCGACGCTCGCGTCGAGCCGGCCCCGGTCCTCGCAGGGCCGCTGGTCGACCTCGTCCCACGCCCACTCCTTCCCCGTGATGTTCCACTCGAACATCGCCGCGAAGAGCAGCTGGTCGGAGAACTTGTCCGTCGCGTCCGCGAAGACGGACCCCGAGATGTCGTTGCGCCCCTCGCCGTTCAACGCCTGGACCCCGTAGCGGAAGCGCTTCGCCTCGCACGCGTCGCCGAAGGTGCCCCACAGGTTGACGCCCGTGTCGTAGTTGCAGCCGAAGGCCCTCGTCGCGAGGTTGCGGTCCACGAACATCAGGGTCGCGGCGGAGGCGTACTCCTCGAACCCGTGGACGACCTTCTGCTGGCCGGCGCGGATGTGGTGGTCGCCGGTGTAGCGCCAGTCGACGTACGCCCAGCGCTTCTCGATCCCGGAGCCCGAGTCGGAATCGAAGTTGAGCATCAGGCGGTACGAGAGGTCCGCGCTGAAGGCCGTCCCCTGCAGGTCGATCAGGAGCGTCTCCACCTCGAAGCCGCTGCGGTCCTTCGGGCGGTCGTCGTTCGCGGTCGAGGCGCGGGCGTCGTCGGAGTAGAGGAACGCCTCGTAGCGGATCTGGCTGCGAAAGCCGATCTCCAGCTTGTTCGGGCCCTCCTCAATGAACGGGCGCTTGCCCTTCGGCCATCCGGCCTTCCCCGACTCCGCGCCGCCGACGAGGAACGAGGAGCCGGTGCTCCCGAGGTAGCGCTCGACCGCCGTGGCGATCTCGTCCTGCGTGATGGTGCCACCCTCGGCCTCGCGAACGCGCCGCTCGAGGGCGGAGAGCCGCGCCTTCAGCTCCGCGATCTCCCGCTTGGGATCCTGGCCGTCGCCGGCGAGCGCACGGCGGGCGGTCGCGGCGCAGAGCACCGCGGCGAGGAGCCCGAACGCCGCGACCCGTGATGCGCGCGCCACGTTGGGGACCTCCTACGACGCGTCCGAGCCGGTTTCGAATCGGAGAGTGCCCGTGCCGTCCGTGGAGTGCCCCGGGAGCGAGCCGACCGCCGTTTGCACGGCCCGGCTCTGGGCCGCCTCGCACAGCCGGACCACCGCGGCGTCCCCGAGCCGCTCGGCGGGGATCAGGAGGTCGAACTCCTCGACGCCCAGCGCACGGAAGGGGAGCCCGAGCCGCGCCGCCCAGTCCCGCGACGTGACGCCGACGTCGGCGTCGCCGCGTGCGACGGAGCAGACGACGTCGCGATGGGACGGCAGGCAGGTCGCACGCTCGTGGACGCGGGCCGGCGCGAGGCCCGCGCCCGTCAGCGCCTCGTCGAGCGTCGAGCGGATCCCCGACGTCGCGGGGCGGCTCGCCACCCGGCGCTCGGCGAAGGCGGCGATCCGCGGAGCGGGGCGACCTCGAGGCCCGACGAGGCCCACCTCGCGCGAGACGAGCCGGAGTCGGGCCAGTCGCCGGCCGCCCGCCATCACCGGCACCTCGCGGCGGTGGTAGCCCGCGATCGTCGCGCGACCGTTCCCGACGAGGTCGAGCGCCGTGGCCGAGTCGGCGCGGAGCCAGCCAACGACCGGACCCGCACCGGGCACGAGCGATGCTAGGAGGATCGACACCGCCTCGTCGTCGTTGGCGGCGAGCACCGCCGCGCCCTCCCGAGCCTGCGACGGTGCGGCGCCGCCGGCGCGGTC
>DATLLK010000483.1:0-3462 GCA_035537895.1 Planctomycetota bacterium | reverse complement strand
CTCCGCCGCCATCAGGACCATCGCCTCGATGTCGTAGTAGTAATCCTGCAGCATCCCCTTGCCCTCGCGACCCGGGGGCTGGGGGTGCTTCAGCTCCCACGCCGCCTCGATCGAGTGGAGGCCCACGAGACCGCCCGCGCGCCGCACGGGCTCGCGCGCCGTGTGGCCGGTGTCGAAGTGGTGGAGCCGGCCGCCGGCGGCGAGACGGTCCGCCGTCAGCGCGGCCGCGGCGGCGATCTCGGGCTCCGCGGCCGACGCGAGGCGGTCGAGGTGCACGCGGGCGAGGTCGAGCCAGCGGCGGGCCAGCACGGCGCGCCGCCTACGTCCGGCCCAGGTGGCGCCCGCGCGGGAGCGCGTCGAGCAGCGACCTCACGCGGGCGGGGACGTCGGTCAGCGGCACGAGATCGACCACGCCGGTGCGCCGCGACTTGACCTCGGCCTTGCCGTCGACGACGTGCTTGCCGATCGTGACCAGAACGGGATAGCCGACGAGCTCGGCGTCCTTGAACTTGACGCCCGCGCTCTGGTCCTCGCGGTCGTCGAGCACGGTCTCGACCCCCGCCGCCCCGAGCGCGTCGTGCACCCGCGTGGCGGCCTCCGCCGCGGCCGGGTCGTTGCTGCGCGCGAGGACGACGACGCAGTGCCAGGGCGCGATCGCCGCGGGCCAGACGATCCCCTTCTCGTCGTGGTTCTGCTCGATGGCGGCGGCGGCGATGCGGCTCACGCCGATCCCGTAGCAGCCCATCACGTAGGGCTGGCGCTTCCCCTGCCGGTCGAGGAAGCACGCGTCCATCGCGGCGCTGTACTTCGTCCCGAGCTTGAAGACGTGGCCCACCTCGATGCCGCGGGCGGACTTGAGCGGGGAGGCGGACCGCGGGGACCGGTCGCCCTCGCGCGCCTTGCGCAGGTCGGCGAACGCCGGCGTCGGGAAGTCGCGCCCGTGGCAGACGTCGAGGGCGTGGACGTCGGGGCGGTTGACCCCGCAGAGGAAGTTGCGCAGCGGCTCGACGCTCGTGTCGGCGACGAAGCGAAGCGCCGCGTCCTTCACCTCGAGGGGCCCCGCGTAGCCGGGGGCGCAGCCCGTCACCCGGCGCACGCGGGACTCGTCGGCGAGCTCGACCGTGGTCGCGCCGAGGTGGTTCTTGAGCTTCACCTCGTTCACGTCCTGGTCGCCGCGCATCAGGACGGCGACGTCGACCTCGCGGCCGCCTACGAGCGCGCGGTAGAGGATCGTCTTCACCATCCGTGCCGCGGTGAGCGAGGGGAACCGGCGGACGAGGTCCTCGACGGAGCGGTCGCCCGGCGTGCTCTCGACGTGCATGGGGAGCGGATCGCCCATGCCCTCGGGCGGCGCGACCGTCGTCTCCGCCTTCTCGACGTTCGCCGCGTAGCCCGACGTCTCGTCGTAGACGATCAGGTCCTCGCCCGTGCCCGCGGTCACCATGAACTCCTCGGAGCCCGTGCCGCCGATGTCGCCGGCGTCGGCCTGGACCGGGATGAACTCGAGGCCGCAGCGCTCGAAGATGCGCACGTAGGCGTCGTGCATCGCGCGGTAGGAGACGTCGAGGCCCGCCTCGTCCGGGTCGAAGGAGTAGGCGTCCTTCATGACGAACTCGCGGCCGCGCATGAGGCCGAAGCGGGGGCGGAGCTCGTCGCGGAACTTCGTCTGGACCTGGTAGGCGAGGACCGGCAGCTGCTTGTAGGAGCGCGCCTGGGAGGCGACGAAGTCGGTGATGACCTCCTCGTGCGTCGGCCCGAGGCAGAGGTCGGTGCCCTTCCTGTCCTTCAGCGTGAACATCGTGCCCGTCGCGAGGTAGACGGGCAGGCGGCCGCTGCGGGTCCAGAGCTCCTGGGGCTGGAGCTGCGGCATGAGCAGCTCCTGCGCCCCGGCCCGGTCCATCTCCTCGCGGACGATGTCCGCGATCTTCCGGATCGTGCGCCAGAGGAAGGGCCCGTAGACGTAGACCCCGGCGGCGGTCTTCTGGATCAGGCCCGCGCGCAGCATGAGGCGGTGGCTCGGGACCTCCGCCTCGGCGGGGGCGTCGCGCAGGGTCGAGAACAGGGAGTGCGAGAGTCGCATCGTCGTCTCCGTGGTCGTAGAGGACGCGCCGGGCGCGTCCTCAGATGACCATCCGCTCCGGTTCCGCCCGGGGCTCGTTGCGCAGGAGGGGCTCGAGCGCGAACGGCTCCATCGGGAAGGCGGGCTTCCCTTCCGTCGCGAGATCCGCCACGGCCCGACCCGCGGCGGGCGCGTGCATGATCCCGTGTCCCGAGAAGCCGCTCGCGTGGAAGAGGCCCTTCAAGCGCGGGTCCTCGCCGATGATCGCGCGGTCGTCGGGGGTGACCTCGTAGAACCCGCCCGCGACGTGCTGGACCGCGCCCTCGTCGGCGAGCCAGGGCATCGCCTGCGCGAGCTCCGCGAGGACCTCCATGCCGTAGTCGTCGATCCCCTTCCCGAAGCCGGGGTCGATCGCGTCCTGTGCCGCCTCCAGCGTCGCCGGGTCCTGGCGGGGCGAGGGGAAACGGTCGGTGCCCGCGGGCTCCGCGGGGCGCTCGTCCCAGCCCATCAGGAGGCCGTTCGCCTCGGGGCGCGCGTAGGCGCCCAGGTTCCAGACGACCAGCGGGAAGTGCGAGACGCGACGGTCGCGGAACTGCGGCGTGACGTAGAGGTAGCGCTTGACCGCGGTCACGGGGATGGGGCAGGCCGCGAGCGAGGCGACGTGGTTCGACCACCAGCCCGCCGCCAGCACGAGCGCCCGCGTCTCGATGCGGTGCTCGCCGTTCACCTTCACCGCGGCGACGGCCCCGGCCTTCGTCTCGATGCCGGTCACGCGGGCGCCGACGTGGAGGGTCGCTCCCCGACGGCGCGCCCCCTCGATGAAGCCGGACGCGATCTCCGTCGGGCGGAGGAACCCGTCCGAGGGACACCAGGTGGCCCCGGCGATGTCGTCGACCGCGAAGCACCCCGAGAGGCCCGGCAGGGCGTCGACCTCGCGGGCCCCGATCCAGACCGCGTCCTTCACCCCCTCGGACACCTGCCACTCGACGCGTGCGCGCGCGGCCTCGGAGGCGGCGGCGTCCGAGTAGAGGAAGAGGTAGCCCTGCTGGAGGAAGACGGGGTCGCCGCCGAAGGTCTCGGGGAACCGCTCGTAGACCTCCCGCGAGAACAGGCTCATCCGCACGTGGGACCGCGAGGAGAACTGCTGGCGGAAGGCGGCGGCGCTGCGCGAGGTGGAGCCGGCCGCCACCGCGCGCGCCTCGAGGACCGCGACGGAGAGGCCGCGGTGCTCGGTCAGGTACCAGGCGGCCGCCGCCCCGACCGCGCCGCTGCCGATCACGACGACGTCCGCGCGTGCCGGGAGCTGCGATAGGGAGGCCATGGAGGGGACGGAGCCTACGTCCGTCCCCAACCGCCGCCTAGCATGGCGGCAGCCGCCCAGTCTGGCTGGTGGCGCTACGGAC
>DATLLK010000482.1:0-14187 GCA_035537895.1 Planctomycetota bacterium | reverse complement strand
GCCGGTCCCCGATCCGTCCGGGACGAAGTCGCCGTGATCGCGATCCGCGCGCGCGGCCGCGCGGCGGGCCTCGCCCTCGTCGCGGCCCTCCTGCTGGTCGCGTCGGCCTGCGGGTACTCGTCGCGGCGGCTGGCGGAGATGCCCGGCGTCCAGTCGATCGCGGTCGTCCAGTTCGAGAACGCCACGTACCGCCGCGACCTCGAGTTCCGGCTGACGCAGGCGGTGGCCGAGGAGGTCCGCGCGCGGACGCCGTGGCGCATCGCGACGCCCGCGACCGCGGACGTCGTGCTCTCGGGGACGATCCGCTCGGCCGAGACCAGCGTGCTCGCGGAGCGCGACGACGGGCAGAGCGACGACAAGATCCTCGAGCGCTATCGGGTGGAGGTCGACTGTCGCCTCCTCGAGCGCGCGACCGGCCGCGAGCTGCGCGCCTGGACCTCGGTCGCGCGCCAGGAGTTCTCGCCGCACCGGCCCGGCGAGAGCCTCGAGGGCTCCGCGACCGACGGCGTCACGCGGTCCCTCGCCCAGGAGATCGTGCAGGGGCTCGAGCGTCCGATCGGCCGGCCCGGCTCGGTCCCCCCGCCGCGCCGCAAGCTCGATCGGCCCTTCCCCCGGTAGCGTGTCGCGCCGGCACGCTCGCGCGGGCTCGGGACTGGGGACTCGTGTCTTGAGGCTCGGGGCTCGGGGCTGGGGCTCCGGCGACCCGACTCCCCTGCCCATCGGCGGGTCCCTCCCCGGGTTCGGCAGGTAGACTGCGAGCCATGGACGACCCCCGCCAGAACGACCCGCGAGGAGACGGACCGCGCCCCCTCCGCACCCGCCGCAACGTCCCGATGATGCTCCTGATCCTCGGGCTGGTGGTGATGGGGCTGGTCCTCTTCCAGGTCCGCACCGTGGACCAGGCGGACCTCTCGCTCGCGGAGCTGCACGAGCAGATCACGAAGCCGCCCGCGGACCCCGCCCTCCCCCCGGCGGAGGGGGGCACGGGCAGCCGGACCGTCGGCAAGCTCGTGATCTACGGCGGCGAGTCGATCAAGGGCGAGTACGTCGCCGAGTACAAGCCCTACCGCACCTTCAAGGTCGACTTCATCTCCGAGCACGCGATCACGCCGGAGATGCGCGCGTCCTGGGTCGAGAAGCTGGGCCCCCAGAACGTGAAGGAGGAGCGCGCGACGGGGACGCTCGCGAGCGTGCTCGTGGCCGTCCTGCCGTGGGTGCTCATCGCGTTCGTCTTCTGGTTCTTCCTCATGCGGAGCGCCCGCTCGGGGGGCGGCCCCGGCGGCGTCCTCAACTTCGGCCGATCCCGCGCCCGCGTGTACGCGAAGGAGCGTGTGTCGACCTCCTTCGACGACGTCGCCGGCATCGAGGAGGCGAAGCAGGAGGTCCAGGAGATCGTCGAGTTCCTGAAGAACCCGGCGAGGTTCACCAAGATCGGCGCCCGCATCCCGCGCGGCGTGCTGCTCGTCGGGCCCCCGGGGTGCGGCAAGACGCTGCTCGCCAAGGCGATCGCCGGCGAGGCGGCGGTGCCGTTCTTCTCGATCTCGGGCTCCGACTTCGTCGAGATGTTCGTCGGCGTCGGCGCGAGCCGCGTGCGCGACCTCTTCAAGCAGGCGCGCGAGAGCGCGCCCTGCATCGTGTTCCTCGACGAGATCGACGCCGTCGGCCGGCGCCGCGGCACCGGTCTCGGCGGCGGGCACGACGAGCGCGAGCAGACGCTCAACCAGATCCTCGTCGAGATGGACGGCTTCGACACCGAGCAGGGGATCATCGTCCTCGCGGCGACGAACCGGCCCGACGTGCTCGACCCCGCGCTCCTGCGGCCGGGCCGCTTCGACCGCCAGATCGTGATCGACATGCCCGACCTCGTGGGCCGCGAGGCGATCCTCAAGGTCCACGCCCGCAAGGTGAAGCTGGGCCCCAACGTCGACCTGCACGTGGTCGCCCGCGCGACGCCCGGGTTCTCCGGCGCCGACCTCGAGGCGATCGTCAACGAGGCGGCCCTGATGGCGGTCCTCGAGGGCCGCGACTGGGTGGAGGCCCACCACTTCGAGGAGGCGCGCGACAAGCTGCGCTTCGGCCGGGCGCGCAAGAGCCGCGTGATGACGCAGGACGACCGGCGCATCACGGCCTACCACGAGGCGGGCCACGCGATGATGGCGGAGCTGCAGGAGGCGGCCGACCCCCTCCACAAGGTGACCATCATCCCTCGGGGGATGGCGCTCGGCCTGACGATGCAGCTGCCCGAGAAGGACCGCTACGGCCTCGGCAAGAAGAAGCTGCTCGCCGACCTGCGCGTGCTCTTCGGCGGCCGCGCCGCCGAGGAGCTCGTGATCGGCGACATCTCGACGGGCGCGCAGAACGACATCGAGCGGGCGACCGAGACCGCCCGGCTGATGGTCACGCAGTGGGGCATGAGCGAGAAGATCGGCCCCATCTCCTACGCGGAGGGCGAGGAGCACCTGTTCCTCGGCCGCGAGGTGACGCGCCGCGTGGACCACAGCGAGGCGACCGCCGTCCTGATCGACCAGGAGGTGAAGCGCCTCCTCGACGAGGCCTACGAGGACACGCGGCGGACGCTGTCGAGCCACATGGACGGGCTCCACCGGGTGTCGCAGGCGCTCCTCGAGCACGAGACCGTCACGGCCGAGGAGGTCCGCCTCGTCCTCCAGGGCGGCGACGTCCGGGCGCTCCGGACGACGGAGCGCGAGCGCGAGGATCGTGCGCGCCGGGCGGCGGCGCCCAAGTCCGCGCCCGACGCGGGCCGGCCCGCATCCGGCACCGAACCGGGCTTCGCGCACTAGGCTTTCGTACGTCCTACGGCGCTGCGATCGTGCGGCGCGCTGGCTGGGGGCGCTCGGGTCCCTTCGTCCTCCTCGCGTACCAGGAAGTACGCGTCGTCGTCCTCATGGGCCCTCCGCACCCCATCCAGGGCGCCGACGGGATCCGGGAGGTCCTTGGGCTTCCGTAGGACAATCCGTGAGATCGTGGGTGCGAGCACGGCCCCGGCACGGGGCCGCGAGGGGGAAGGCACGTGCAGCGACGCGGCGGGATCGCCCTGTGACGCCGCCCCGGCCGCGGGTGGTCGGCATCGTCAACGCGACGCCCGACTCGTTCTCCGACGGCGGGCGCCACGCGACGACGGAGGAGGCCGTCGCGCATGCGCTGCGGCTCGCGGGCGAGGGCGCGGACATGCTCGACGTGGGCGGGGAGAGCACGCGCCCGGGCGCGCTCGAGGTGCCCGAGGGCGTCGAGCTGGCGCGAGTCGTGCCCGTGATCGCGGGGGTCCGCCGCGCGGGGATCGCCCTGCCGCTCTCGGTCGACACGCGCCGGGCGAGCGTGGCCGAGGCGGCGCTCGCGGCGGGCGCCACCATGGTGAACGACGTGAGCGCGGGCCAGGACGACCCGGAGATGCTCGCGACCTGCGCCCGCCACGGCGCGGGCATCGTCCTGATGCACATGAAGGGACGGCCCGCGACGATGCAGCGGGAGCCGCACTACGAGGACGTGGTCGGAGAGGTCTCGGCCTGGCTCCTCGAGCGGTCGAAGGCGGCCGTCGCGGCGGGCGTGCCCGCGGAGCGCGTCTGGATCGATCCCGGGATCGGCTTCGGGAAGACGTTCGCCCACAACGAGGCGATCCTCGCCTCCCTCGAACGGTTCACGGCGCTCGGGCCCCCCGTGCTCCTCGGCGCCTCCCGCAAGGGCTTCCTCGGGGCGATCACGGGCAGGTCGGTCGATGCGCGCCTCGCGGGCTCCCTCGCGTGCGCGGCCCGCGCGTTCCAGGCGGGGACGCATGCGGTCCGGGTGCACGACGTGGCGGAGACGGTGGACCTCCTCCGGGTCCTCGAGCGCATCGCGCCCGTGGCGACCCCGCGGACCGACGTGTAGGATCCGGCAAGCATGCTCCCGTTCCTCGGCGCCATCCTGCCTTCGATCTCGCTGGACGAGATCGCCGAGATCGGGCTCCTCTTCCTCCTCATCTACCTGACGCTGCGCTTCCTTCGGCGGACGGTGGCGGGAGGCATCTTCCGGGGCCCGGGCCTCGTCGTGTGGGTGCTGGTGCTCGGGTTCTTCCTCGTCGTCCGCCTCGTCAAGTTCGAGGTGATGGACTACCTGCTCGCGCGCGCCGTCCCGATCCTGTTGATCGGCCTCATCGTGATCTTCCAGCCCGAGCTCCGCCACGGGCTCGCGCGCCTCGCCGACCTGCGGCTGTTCCAGGGCTTCCGACGCCGCAAGGCGGGCGACAAGGCGGAGGAGATCCGCTCGGTCGACGAGGTCATGGCGGCCGTCACCTCGTTCGCCAAGCGCAAGACCGGCGCCCTCATCGCGATCGAGCGGGGCGTCGACCTCTCCGCCTACATCGACACCGGCGTGCGCATGGACGCGCTGATCCGCGCCGAGACGCTCGACACGATCTTCTCGACCGAGACGGTCCTCCACGACGGCGCCGTGATCATCCGCGGCGACCGGATCGCGGCGGCAGGCTGCCTCCTCCCCCTCACGGAGAAGCCCGACCTCGCGCGGCGCTACGGCACCCGCCACCGGGCCGCGATCGGCCTCTCCGAGCAGAGCGACGCGATCGTCGTCGTCGTGTCCGAGGAGCGGGGCAGCGTGCACGCGGCGGAGCGCGGGGAGCTCACCCCCTACCCCGAGATGCCGTGGCTCGCGGCCTACTTGAACGTCGTGATGGCGGAGAAGAAGGGCCTCGCGCCTGCCACGCCATGAGCCGACACGCCGCACGACCCGGAACGCCATGACCCCCGACGAGGTCATCGACCCGCCGCCCGAGCCCCGTCCCGCGGTGCCGCGCGCCCCGGCGGTCGAGCAGGAGCTCGCGCCCCCGCCGCGCCGCCGGTGGCACGGGCCGGTCGGCCTCGTCTTGAACGACGCGGGGTTGAAGCTCCTCGCCCTGGTCCTCGCGATCATGATGTGGCAGCTCGTCCGCGGGCGGGTCGAGACGACCGACACGGTCGAGAACGTGGCGGTCGAGGTCCGCGACCTCCCCCCCTACCTGCGCATCATGGGCGGGAACCGGCGGCTCGTGAGCCTGACGCTCGCCGGGCCCGCCGGGGAAGTGCGCCGTGTGAAGGCCGACCTCGTGGGCACGACGAGTCCGCTCGTCTACCGGTTGGAAGACGTGGACGCGGGCGACAACCAGGGGACGACCGGCTCGATCACGAACCCCCTGAAGTTCGCCTACCCCGTCGAGGGCGCGTCCGAGCTCGTGACCCAGATCAACCCGCCGCTGCGCTTCGAGTGGTACCGCGTGAAGGAGGTCGAGGTCGTGGTCCGCGACCCGGAGCTCGCCCCGATCCAGGGCCGCTCCGACGTCGAGATCCAGCCGCGCTCGATCGCGTTCGAGGGGTCGAACCGGGTGCGTGTCACCGGGCCGGTCGAGATCGTCGAGCCGCTCGAGGCCGAGGGCGCGATGCTCACGCCCGACCCCGTCGACGTGTCGGGGTTCCTGAAGGACCCGGACTCGACGACGCAGTATCCGTGGAGCAGCAGCTTCGACCGCTGGCGCGGAAAGGACGAGCTGAAGCTCGACGACCTGACGACGATCGAGCCCGCCAAGGTGAGCGGCCGGCTCCGCCTGCAGTTCGTCAAGACCGAGCCCTTCGAGAACGTGCTCGTGACGCTCCCCGCCTTCGGCGCGACGGACGCGGACTACGCCGACTGGGACGTGGAGATCACGGGCGGCGCGGGCGCCTACAACCCGCTCACCCGCACGCTGCGCTTGAGCTTCTCGGCGGACGAGCGGCTCGCGAAGGAGCTGCGCACCAAGCTCGCGTCGTGGGCCTTCGGGGCACGGCTGCCGGCGCCTCCCAAGGAGGGCGAGAAGGTGCCGACGGGCGAGCGACTGCCCGTGTTCCTGCTCTGGCCCAACCCGGAGCCCGCCCCGCCGGTCCGCCTCGACGGCATCGTCTACGTGACGTTCAAGAAGAAGTCGCCGTAGGGCGAGCGAAGGGCCGCGCCAGATCGCGTTTCTTCAGAGCCGCGGCCGCGGCGCGCCGATGCCGGCGGCGGCCGTCTCGAGGCGGGCGACCGCCGCGCGCACCGCGGCCTCGTCGGGCGCCTCGACCATGATGCGCAGGAGCGGCTCCGTGCCGCTGTAGCGCACGACGACCCGCCCGCGGCCCGCGAGCGCGCCCTCCTCGCGGCGCACCGCGTCGAGGAACGCGGGCGCCTGCTCGAGCGGCACCTTCTGCTGCACGCGCACGTTGCGCAGCACCTGCGGCCAGCGCGGCACCTCGGCCCTCGCCGCGGAGAGCTTCAGCCCGCGCACGCGGGCGGCCTGGAGCGCGCGCACGCCGGCGACGAGCCCGTCGCCGAGCAGCGCCTCGCCCCACCGCAGGAGCACGTGCCCCGACGGCTCGCCGCCGAGCGCCGCGCCCGTGGAGCGCATCCGCTCGGCGACGAAGCGGTCGCCGACCGGCGTGCGGTCGAGGCGGACGCCGAACTCCGCGAGCGCGTCCTCGAGCCCGGCGTTCGCCATGACGGTCGAGACGACGAGGTCGCCCGGGAGCGCGCCGCGGGCGTGCATCTCGCGGGCGAGCAGGTGGAGGACGGGGTCGCCGTCGAGGACCTCCCCCCGCTCGTCGGCGAGCAGCACCCGGTCGCCGTCGCCGTCGAAGGCGAGGCCCCCGTCGGCGCGCTCGGAGACGACCGCCGACCGCCACGCCTCGGGGTGCTCGGTCCCGCACCCGGCGTTGATCTCCCCCTCGGGCTGCGAGCCGACGGGCGTCCGCACGTCGGCGCCCAGCGCCTCGAGGACCCGGACCGCGGTGCGGGTCGTCGCCCCGTTCGCGCAGTCGGCGACGAGGCGAAGCCCGTCGAGCCGCCCCTGGCTCTCGAGCGCGGCCACGGCCGCCGCCACGTAGCGGTCGGCCGCCTCGGTGCGCGGCACGATCCGCGGCGGGGCCGTCGCGGCCGGGAGCGAGCGCAGGCGGCCCTCGAAGTCCGCCTCCTCCTCGCGCGTGGCCTTGCGGCCGCCGCGCAGCAGGACTTTCACCCCGTTGTCGGCCGACGGGTTGTGGCTCGCGGTGATCGCGAGCCCGACCTCGCACCCTCCCGACGCGACCCACCAGGCGATCGCGGGGGTCGGCATCACGCCGCCGTCCTCCAGCGCGACGCCCTCGACGGCCATCCCCTCGGCCAGCTGGTGGAGCAGGTCGCGCCCGGAGGGCCGCGTGTCGCGACCCGCCAGGATCCGGACCCCGGGCCCCAGGCGCTCGCGCGCCCACGACCCGACCGCCCGACCCAGCCGCCGGACGTTGTCGGGCGACAGGCGTCCCTCGCCCGCGCGATCGCGGACGCCGTCGGTCCCGAACCAGGGTTCGCGGTCGGTCATGAGGGCGCGCATCCTGCCACCGCCGGCCGCGGGACGGTAACGGAGGGACGGCCGCACCCGGCGGCCGACTGGGGCCCCCGCCTCGTAGGCTCCCGAGAATGCGCCTGGTCTCCCTCGCCACGAGCGGACCCCACCCGGCCGTGGGGCTGTGGACGGGGGAGGGGGTCGTCGAGATCACGGCGCTCGGTGCCCGGGCGGAGCGCGGCCGGGGCGTGACGACGGCGATCGCGGCCCTGCTCGAGCGGCACGGGCTCGTGCCGTCCGACCTCGAGGGCGTCGCGGTCGACGTGGGCCCCGGCTCCTTCACGGGCGTGCGCGTCGGCGTCGCGACGGCGAAGTCGCTCGCGGCGGCGCTCAGGATCCCCGTCGTCGGGGTGGGCAGCCTCGACGCGCTGGCGCTCGCCGCGGGCCCGTGCGACGTCCCACTCCTCGCGCTGCGCGACGCGCGCGCGGGGGAGGCCTACTTCGCGCTCTGGCGGCCGTCGGCGACGGCGGCCGACGCGCACCCGATCGACGCGACGCCGCCCCCTTCGCGGATCTCGCGCCCGGCCCGCGGCACCCTCGCCGCGATCCGGGCCGCGCTCGAGGAGCGCGGCATCGCCAAGGCGATGGCCGTCGGCGAGGACGCGGAGCGCCTCGCGGTGACGCTGCCCCTGAACGGGCTCCTCGCCGGCGTGCGGACGCCGGACGCCGGCCCGGAGGAGGTCCTGCGGCTGGCGCTCCCGCGCTTCATTGCGGGCACGACCGACGACGCCGAGGCGCTCGCCCCCGCCTACCTGCAGCCCTCGACCCCCGAGCGCCGCCTCCTCGGCGAGGAGCCCGGGCGATGAGCGGTGCGTCACGCGACGAGCGGCAAGGGGACGACCAGCGGCCGGGGCGGGAGGAGCGCGCGCCGGAACCGTTCAAGGCGCCCCGCCCCGCGTCCGACGTTCCGGGAGGACCGACACGACCGGGGCGCCCTCCGTTGCTGCAAGCCAGGACCTGGACCGAGATCGACCTGTCGGCGCTCGAGCGCAACCTCGCCCGCGTGCGGGCGGCGGCGGGCGGCGCCGAGCTGATGCTCGTCGTGAAGGCCGACGCGTACGGCCACGGGGCGATCCCCGTCGCCTGGCAGGCGCTGCGGCACGGCGTGGTCTCGCTCGGGGTCGGGGACAGCACCGAGGCCCTGGCGCTCCGTCAGGCGGGCGTGACGGCCCCCATCGTGATCCTCGGGGCCATCGTGCGCGGCGAGATGGAGGACGTGATCCGCGGCGGGATCACGGTCACGATCCACTCCTTCGGGCGCGTCCGCACGCTCGCCCGCGCCGCCGAGCGCATGGGCGCGCGGGTGCGGGTCCACCTGAAGGTGGACACGGGGATGGGCCGGCTCGGCTGCGCCCCCGAGAAGGCGCTCGGCCTCGCCCGCGAGATCGGACGGTCGCCGCACCTGGAGCTCGAGGGGGTCGCGACCCATCTCTCGGGCGCGGGCGGCACCGACCCGCGCGAGACGGAGAAGCAGCTCGCCCGTTTCCGCAGCGTGCTCGACGAGCTCCACGCGGACGGCGTGCGCCCGCGGTGGCGCCACGCGCAGGCGAGCGGCGGCGTCCTGGCGATCGCCCCGGGCGAGTTCAACCTCGTGCGGCCGGGGCTGGCCGTGTACGGCCTCCATCCCTTCGGCGCGCCGGACGTCTTCGAGCCGGTGCTCGCGTGGAAGACCCAGGTGGTCTACCTGCGCGACCACCGCCGCGGCGCGCGGATCGGGTACGGCGGCACGTGGACGGCCCCCGCCCGCTGCCGCATCGCAACGCTGCCGGTGGGCTACAACGACGGCTACCGCTACGCCCTCTCGAACAAGGCCCACGTGCTCGTCCGCGGCCTGCCCGCGCCCGTGCGCGGGCGCGTCAGCATGGACTACGTGATGGTGGACGTGACCCACATCCCCGGCGTGCGCGTCGACGACGAGGTGACGCTCGTCGGCCGCGACGGAGAGGCGCGGCTGGGCATCGAGGACCTCGCCCGCTGGGGCGACACGATCCCCTACGAGATCCTGTGCGGCATCGGCCGCCGGGTCGTGCGGACGTACCGCGGCGGGGCCTGCGAGAGCCCGCTCGCCCCGCTGTCGACCGCCGGGCAGGTGGTCGGAACGGTGGCCGGGACGGTGGCCGGGACGGTCGCGGCGACGGTCGCCGAGTCGGCCCCCACGTTCGGCACCCCCCCCGGCGAGGGGTAGTCGCGCGTTCGGCGGGGGCCGCTGGATTGCTCCGCGCGCCCTCCGCGCCGCCGACCTACATTCCCTAGGTGAAGTCCCGCTGGATCCGCGCCGCGCTGCTCGTCGTCCTCGTGGCCGGGGGGGTCTTCTTCTATCGGACGACGCTACGTCCCGACCCCCGAGGGCTCGCGGCGTGGGCCGAGACGGCCCTGCGCGGGATGTTCGGGCCCCACGTCGAGCACGGCGAGATGGAAGTGGACGTGCTCCGCGGCGTGCGCGTGCGCGGCCTGCGGGTCCCCCGGCTGCCCGGCTCGCCCGGGGAGGGCGACGCTCCCGCGCTCTCGGCGGACGAGGTCGTCGTCCAGCACGACCCGCTCGCGCTCCTGGCCGGTGTGCTGCGCCTCGAGCGCATCGTGCTGAAGGGTCCCCTCGTCTCGACGCACGAGACCGAGGCGGGCGAGATCGCGCTCGACTTCTGGTTCGAGCCGCCGCGCGCGGAGGGGACGGCGAAGCAGGCCCCGATCCTCGGGATCGAGGGCGGCACGTTCCGGCTCCGGTCGAGCCCGACCTCGAAGAAGTTCCAGCCCGACCGGACGCTCGTCATCGGGGACGTGAACCTCGTCGCCGGCCCCGACCCGACGGGCCGCGTGCGCGTCGACGGCTCGATGCGGCCCGAAGGCGTCGGGCTCCTGCCCGGCGAGTCGGTGGAGTTCGGCGGCCAGGGCGACATCGCGAGCGGCACCCTCGAGGTGACGGCCGCGTGGCGCCGCCTGCGCCTGACGGAGGAGGTGAAGGCCCTCCTCGCCCCCGAGCTGCGGGCGCGGATCGACGCGCTGCAGATCGAGGAGGGGCCGCACGTGCTCTACGTCACGGTGCGGCGCGACCCCCAGCTCGAGGCCGGCCGCGTGCGCATCGTCCCCGACTTCCAGGTCACGGCCCGGCTCGACGTGGGCATGCTCCCCGGCGGCGAGACGATCGACGCGCGCACGCGGGAGCAGCTGAACGACCTCTTCGACCGCATCGGGCTCTCGGTCCGGATCTCGGGCACCGACGTCGAGGTGAAGGACCTCGCCGCCTCGATGGCCGGCGGCGAGCTCTACGCCCAGGGCGTGATCCGCGACGGCGGGAGGACGGTCGACATCGACCTCCGCATCACGGACCTGCCGCTCGACGACCCCGCGCTGCGCCGGCTGATCGGCGAGGACGCCTTCGCGAGCTTCCGCGCGACGGGCACCGCCGCCGCGACGATCACCCTCAAGCGCGACGCGGGGGGACCGTTCCGCTGGGAGGCCGCGATCGACCTGATCGACGCGACGCTCGTCTACATCGGGACGATGGACCTCGTCGAGAAGTCGCCCTCGGGACGCCCGCTCATGAAGGGCTTCCCCTACGAGATCCGCCAGTGCTACGGCCGCATCTACGCGGACGCGCAGGGCGTGCGGTTCGACGAGATCAAGGGGCGCCACGGCCGGGCCCGCATCCGGATCCGCGGGAGCGACGAGAAGTCCCGCTCGGGCGACCCGACGGGCTACGTCCGGTTCCTCGAGGGCGACACGGAGTTCCGCCTGACGATCGAGGCGCAGGACCTGGCGATCGACGCGGACCTCGAGGCCGCGGTCGAGGGCAGCGAGTTCGCGGGCCTCCTCGACCGGTTCCGGCCCACCGGGATCGTGGACCGCGTCCTCCTCGACATCGTGAAGCGCGCGACGCTCGACCACGCCGCGGTGGTCGAGCTCGAGCTCTCCTCGAAGCGGATCGACTTCGTCTACGGGGACTTCCCCATCCTCTACGACGTGGCCCAGGCCGACGTGACGATCCTGCGCCCGGTGCTCCCCGACGGCAAGCGCGGCAAGGAGTTCCGCGTGCGTGCGCGCGGCACGGCCGCCGGCGGCGAGACGACGGTCGTCGCCGACCTCTTCCCCGGGGAGCGGCGCGGGCGCGTGCGCGTCGAGGGGCTCGGGGTGCGGCTCGACGGCGCCCTCGAGCAGGCGCTCCTCGCGAGCGAGCCCGGCCAGGGCGAGATGGGCGACGTGTGGCGCTTCCTCCGGCCGAGCGGCACGGTCGACGTCGCCGCCGACATGCCCGCCTACGACGACCCGGGGCCCGCGACCTACGACGTGACGCTCTTCGACGCGCAGGTGACGCTCGGCGACCCGGCCGACCCGGACGGCACGCTCGTCGTCGAGGAGATGGCCGGCCGGATCCGCGTGACGGAGGACCACGTCGCGATCGAGGAGGTCGTGGGGAAGGTGGCCGACGCGCCCGTCACGCTGACCGGGACGCTCGAGGGCGGCACCGAGGGCCGGTGGGACGTGCAGGCGGCGTCGAAGGACCTCCGGGTGACGCGCGGGCTCCTCCACGTGATCGAGCAGAGCGGAACGGGCGGCACCGTCCTCCCCGCCGGGATCGAGATCCGGCCCGGTGGGCGGATGGACCTCGACGTGCGCCTGCGCCGGGAGCCCATCCTCGAGCCGGAGAACCCGCCGCCGCTCGTCGCGTCGGTGGTGGTCCGCCGCGCGGACGTGGTCGCGCGGCTGGGCGAGCTCGAGATGCGCGTGCGCGGCGGGTTCTCGGTGGACGGCGAGGACGTGCGTGTCGAGGACCTGCTCGTCGAGGGCCGCGGGATCGAGATCCGCATCCCGAAGGCGCGCGTCGGACCCGAGGGGCTGCGGGGCGGGTTGACCGCGCGGCTGACCGACGTGCGCATGGGGCCCGAGGTCCTGGGGCTGCTCCCCGAGGGCATCCGCGACACGATGGCCGAGCTGACGAAGGACCGGCTCCTCCAGGCCTCCGATCTCCTCGCCGAGGTCGACGACGCCGGCGCCATGACGGTCCGCGGCGGGCTCGGCCTGACGGCGCCCGCGAGGTCGCCGCCCGGCGGCGCGCCGCGCGGCCAGGTCGAGTTCGCGCCGCTGAGCGTGTCGGCCCCGGGACCCAAGGGGGAGCGCGAGGTGCGAGGGCGTCTGCTGCTGCAGGGCCTCGACCTCGACGTCGGCACCCGCATCGAGGAGGTGACGGGCACGCTCGACCTCGACCACGTGCGGCTCGGGGAGGAGGGAGAGGGCGGGGACGGCCGCGCGACGCTCACCCTCGAGACGGCGCGCGTCGCGGGCCTGCGCATGAAGGGCGCGGTGATCCCCCTCCTCTGGGTGAACGACCTCCTGACGGCCGGTCCCGTCGCCGCGTCGGTCTACGAGGGCCGTCTGTCGGGCGAGGTCCGCGTGCACACGGCCGACCCGGTCGCCTTCGAGGGCCGGCTCGCGGTGGACGCGATCTCGCTCGCCGACCTGACCGCCGATCTCGGCGGGGCGGACACCGTGCGCGGGACGGCGACGCTCGCGATCGAGTTCCAGAGCCGGGGTCCGGAGATGCGCGACCTGACGGCGGCGGGGACGGCCACCGTCTGCGACGGCGACCTCGGCGACCTGCCCGTGATCGCCACGATCCCGGCGCTCTTCGGCACGATCTCCGGCAGCTGCAACAAGCCCCACTTCGAGCGCGCCCGCGTCGACTTCGTGGTGCGCGACGAGATGCTCGAGGCGCGGCACATCCACCTCGCCGGCCCGATCTTCGAGATGGAGGGCTGCGGGACGCTCTCCTTCTCGGGCCGGGTCGACGTCACCTTCGCGCCGCAGTTCATCAAGAGCTTCTTCCTGCCCGGCTCGCTCCAGATCCCCGTCGTCGAGGACGTGCTCGGGCTCCTGCGCGAAGATCCCCTCTACATCGTCCGGGTGCACGGCCCCGTGACCGACCCCGAGACGACGCTCGTCCCGCTGCCCTTCATCCTGGGACGCCGCCGCGGACCGCCGGAGTGGGAGCCGACCCCGTTCGAGGGACGCCTCGTGCGACGGGTCCCACGGCGCTTCCATTGATCGAACCGCCGTGTGAGCGCGTCCGCGGGGCACCGCGCGCTCCCGGGCCCGTCTCGTCCGGGGCGTGAATTCCCCTAGGCGGACCGGCGCGTGCGCCGCACGATCAGCCCCATGGCGGCACGCGCGCACCGTCACGTCGCGATCCTGGCCGGGGGCAAGGGAACCCGGTTCTGGCCCGTGGGGCGCGCCTCGCGCCCGAAGCAGGGGTTGACGCTCGACGGCGAGGACGCGCGCCCGCTGCTGCGTGCCACGTGGGACCGCGTCGCGCCCGCGAGCGAGGGCGGCCTCCCCTGGGTCGTGGCGAGCCGCGCGCTGGCGCCGCTCCTGCGCCGGATGCTGCCGGCCTCCGCTCGCGCCCGCTTCCTGCTCGAGCCCGAGCCGCGCAACACGGCGGCGGCCGTCGCGCTCGCCGCGTGGACGGTCGGGGCCCAAGACCCGGCCGCGGTCCTGGCCGTCGTGCCGAGCGACCACCACGTCGCCCCGGACCGCGCCTGGCGGCGGGGCGTCGAGTGCCTGCTCGACCGCGCGGCCGCGGAAGACCGCATCCTCCTGCTCGGGCTTCGGCCGACGTTCCCCGCGACGGGGTACGGCTACCTCGAGATCGGCGCGCGGCGCACCGCGTGCACCGGGCCCGCCGCCGACCGGGCGCGCCGCGCGCCGATCTCGAGGTAGCCGTAGCCCGTCGCCGGGAACGTCGGCCGAAGCCCGAGCAGGAGGATGCGGTCTTCCGCGGCCGCGCGGTCGAGCAGGCACTCGACGCCCCGCCGCCAGGCGCGGTC
>DATLLK010000481.1:0-3866 GCA_035537895.1 Planctomycetota bacterium | reverse complement strand
GGTCGGCCTCCTCGCCTTCGGCACGACCCACTGGGCGATCGTCGAGTCCCGCGACCAGATGCGGGCCGAGCGCGGCCTCGCGACCGACTACCTGCGCCTTCGCGCGTTCCCCTTCCACGACGACGTGCAGCGCTTCCTCGCGTCGCACGAGCGCGTCTACGTCGTCGAGCAGAACCGGGACGCCCAGATGTGCGGGATGCTCCGCATGGCCTACCCCGAGCTCGCGCCGCGCCTGCGCAGCGTGCTCAGCTACAGCGGCCTGCCGATCGACGCGCGCACCGTGACCGACGCGATCCTCCCGCAGGAGCCCGTCTCGAAGGGAGCCCGCTGACATGTCCACGCCCACGACCCCCGCTCCCGCGCCCGCTGTGCCCGCCGGCCCGAAGGTCAA
Organism: Planctomycetota bacterium; assembly: GCA_035537895.1. Taxonomy (GTDB): domain Bacteria; phylum Planctomycetota; class PLA2; order PLA2; family JAEUHO01; genus DATLLK01. Next base: position 3,475 of record DATLLK010000481.1, on the reverse strand, counting down.
CCGCCTCGGGCTCCCCGTCGCCGAGTACCAGGGCGCGCGCTCGACCCTCTGCCCGGGCTGCGGCCACGACGTCGTGACCAACACCCTGATCTCCGCGCTGTGGGAGATGGGCGTCGAGCCGCACCTCGTCGCCAAGATGTCGGGGATCGGCTGCTCCTCGAAGACCCCCAACTACTTCCTGAACCGCTCCTGGGGGTTCAACTCCGTCCACGGCCGCATGCCCACGGTCGCGACGGGCGCCCTCCTCGCCAACCGCACGCTGCGGGGCATCGGCGTCTCGGGCGACGGCGACACGGCGGCGATCGGGATGGGGCACTTCGTCCACCTCCTGCGCCGCAACGTGCCGATGGTCTACGTCTGCGAGAACAACGGCGTCTACGGCCTGACGAAGGGGCAGTTCTCCCCGACGGCGGACGTCGGCAGCAAGCTGAAGTCGGGCGTCGCGAACGACCTCCCGCCCGTCGACCTCTGCTCGCTCGCGATCGAGCTCGGCTGCGGCTTCGTGGCGCGGTCCTTCAGCGCGGACAGGAAGCAGCTCCTCCAGATCCTGAAGGCCGCCGTGGCGCACCGCGGTCTCGCCTTCCTGGACGTCATCAGCCCCTGCGTCACGTTCAACGACCACCCGGGCTCCACGAAGTCGTACGACTACGGCCGCGAGCACCAGGAGGCCGTGAACGAGATCGGGTTCGTTCCGTCCTGGGAGCACGCCGAGCGCGAGGTGGACGTGCCGCCGGGCGAGGCGATCGACGTCGAGATGCCCAACGGCGGGACGATCAAGGTGCGCAAGGTGCGCGAGGACTTCGACCCGCGCGACCGTGCCGCGGCGCTCGACCTCCTGCGCGAGGCCAACGTGAAGAAGGAGTTCATCACCGGGCTCTTCTACGTCGCGCCGCAGGACCAGAACTTCCTCGACCACCTCAACCTCGTCGACGAGCCGCTCGCCACCCTGCCCGAGTCCCGCGTTCGCCCCTCGAAGGCCGCCCTCGAACAGATCATGGCCGAACTCAGGTAAACGGCTCGCGGCCCGGGACCTGCAGCGCAGGTCCTAGACGGACTGCGCGGCGCCGGGCGCGGAGATCGGGCGGCCGCCGACGAGCGCGCGCTCGACGACGTCCGCGGCGAGGCGTCCGCCGTGGACGAGCGCGAGCGAGCGCCGGGCGGAGGTGGCCCGCTCCCGGAGCGCCGGGTCGGTCAGCGCCCTCCGGATCGCCGCCGCGAGCCGATCGGCCGTCGCGCTCGACGCCGGGACGACGACGCCGGCGCCCAACCGCTCGACTCGGCGTGCGACGCCGGGCTGGTCGAGGCACGACGGCACGCAGACCATCGGGACGCCGCTCGCGAGCCCCTCGAGCACGACGTCGAGGTCGGCGTCGGTCACGAGGACCGAGGCGCGGGCGAGCGCGCCCGCCGCGCCGACCCGCGGCCAGCCCGGGGGCGCCCCTGCGCTGCGCACGGCGTCCGCGCCGTCCTCGCCGACGAGGGCCATGGACCCGGGAACCTGTGGCGCGGCGCGGGCGAGCGCGTCGAGGACGGCCTGCGTCCGCCCGCCCGGCGTTCCCATGCGGACGACGACCACCGCGCCGTCGTTCGACGCGGGCACGGCGCCCGTCGGGCGATCGACGCGGTTCGACCGGGTCCAGGGTCCCGTGTAGTGGAGACGCGAGACGCGGAGGCGCTGCGGCGCGTCGAAGAACTGCGGCATCGGCGACACGCGGGCGAGCCCGCGATGGGGGGAGAACACGAGGTCGAGCGGAAGGACCCCGGGCGGGCCGAGTCGATGCGCCCATCGCTCGATGGCGCGGCGCGTGACGTGGGCGGCGGCGCGGTTGCGCCAGCGCGCGAGACGCCCGGCCGCGATGCGCAGCGTCATGCCCGGCGGGGGCGCCTCGTCGCTCGCGGACCCGAACAGCGTGGGGCACGACACGACGTAGGGGAGGCGTCGCCGCTCCGCGACGGCGGCCGCGCCGGGACAGGCCACGTCCACGACCAGGCCCTCGAGGCCGGCGACCTCGGCGGCGACGGAAAGGTCGCGGACGTGGACGCGGGCGAGGACCGCCAGCGCCCGGGCCGCCGCACGACCGCGCGAGGCGCCCGCCCTCTCGAGGCTGGCCGTCCAGGCCGCCGTCGCCGACCCGTCCGCGTCTTCCGGCGCCCCGACCGGGCGGAATGCCAGCCCCTCGGCCTCCACCCGCGCCCGGATCCGTGGCGCCGCGAACACGGTCACGTGATGGCCGCGTCGCCCGATCTCTCGCGCGAGCGCGAGCGTGGGATCGAGATGGCGGCGCAGCTCGGGGCAGACGACGCCGATCCGCATGCCGGCCATCGTAATCGCGGGCCGATGGTCCGCGCCCGATGTGGGCGGGCTCCCGCATCGGCGGGCTCTTTGCCCGACGATTCTCTCGCTGCGGCCGGCGTGCGCGGCCTCGGACCTGCTCAGCGGACGAGGAACCCGCCTTGGGGCCCTTGGCCGGCGCCTGCTCGCCTGGCTTCCGTCTCGTCGGGCTCGCCAGGAAACGGATCTCGGACACCGCCTGGTTCTATTGGCTGCGGTTCACGTAGATGCGGACGCCCTCCACGAGACCGTCGCCCTGGTCGTTCTCGAACCGCTCCTTCGCGTGGAAGGACTGATCGACGGCGAAGTCGGGGCGACCGTCGCCGTCGAAGTCGCCGCAGGCGACGCGACCGGGATTGGCGTCGGGGATGCCCGCGAACGGCTCCGGCCCCGTGCTCCACGCCATCCAGGGCGCGTCGGACCCGCCCATGAACACCTCGGCGACGCTGTAGCCCTGCGCTCCGTCCACGCCGCGGCGACCGTCGCCCCCGACGACGAGCACGTCGCCGACGCCGTCCTGGTCGGCGTCGAGCGGCGCGGCGAACCGCCGGTTGTAGGCCGTCGCGCGCACGGCATGCTCGCGGAACGTGCCGTGGCCGTCGTTCCGGAGGAAGGCGATGCCCGTCCCGCGCTCGTCGCGCAGACCGCCGCACACGGCGAGGTCGAGGTCGCCGTCCCGGTCGAGGTCCGTGACGGCGAGGCCGAGGTTGTCGCCGTCGAGGAGGCCGTCCGCGCCCGAGAGCCGCACGGAGCGCCACGCGCCCGGGGCGCCGCCGGGCCCCGAGAGCGCGACCCAGGCGACCACGTCGGCCCGCCCCGGCCGAAGGTCGGGCTCTCCATCGGTGGTCGGGCACGCCTCGCCGGCCGCGCACGCCGCCGGAAACGCGTCGGTCACGACGACGTCGTCGCGTCCGTCGCCGTCGAGGTCGGCGAGCGCCACGGCGTTCGGGGCGAAGCACCCCGCGTGCGCGTCGAACACGGTCCCCGCCGCCTCGTGCACGAGGACGAACGAACCGTCCCCGAGGCCGCGGTAGACCCAGACGTAGGACTGGTTGCCGCTGCCCGACGTCGCCGTCGACGTCGCCCGTGTCGAGGGCGAAGGGGAAGTGCGTGGAGGGCTTGTCGTAGCGGCCCGACCAGGAG
>DATLLK010000480.1:0-2320 GCA_035537895.1 Planctomycetota bacterium | reverse complement strand
GGTCAATCGTCGGTCCGTCCGTGCCCACACCCCTTCCTACACCGCCGGCCGGGTCGAGGTTCCAGGGGCGGTCGCCGCGTCGGGGCATCGGCCGTTCGCGAGGCGCCAACCGCCGACGGCTACGATGCCTCCATGGGCTCTCCTGGCACGGCGACCGCCGCTCGTCTCCTCCGACGACCCGGGCTCTGGCTCGTCCTCGTAACGCTCACGTTGGGAGCGTGCGGGGAGGAGCGGCCGGTGGGCGGGGCGATCTCGCCGACGGGGGGCACCGAGTCGCCCGACAACATCGGCACGTGGTCGTCCGACGACGCGGGGATGAACCGGGCCATCGAGGAGGCGCGCCGCCACGTCCAGGTGTTCGAGCGCGAGTTGGCCGCGCCGCAGGCCGGCCGCCGATACTCCGTGAAGAAGGCGTTTCCGACGGCGGACGGCATGGAACACATGTGGCTGGTGGACGTGAAGGTGGTGGGCGGCGGATTCGAAGGGGTCCTCGACAACGATCCGCGCGACGCCCCGGACGCCGTGATCGGCCGCACGTACATGGTGAAGCGCGACGAGATCAGCGACTGGTTGATCACCGACGACCAGGAGCGCATCTGGGGCGGGTACACGATTCGCGCCCACCTGGCGACCCTCCCGGAGGCGGAGCGGCGCGCAGGGGAGGCCCACCTGCAGCCGTTGCCGGAGTAGTCAGCGAGCTGCAGCGTACCGCACGGCGTGCAGGTTTTCCGGAGACCGATGGACCCGACCGCGCTTCGATCCCTGTACTACGACGAGATGCGTCGGCGCCTCGTCCCGCCGCCCGGGCGCCGGTTCCACGACGACGGCGTCCTCGCGCGCATCATCGGGCCCTCGCCGGACGCGCTCGACCACATGGTGTGCCTGTCCCGGCTCTCCGAGGACAACGCGGACGCGGTCGTGGCCGCGGAGGTGGACCGCGCGCGCCGCGCCGGTCACGGCATCCAGTGGAACGTCTACGACGGCGACCTCCCCCCGGACCTCGTCACCCGGCTCACACGCGCCGGCCTGCACGAGCAGGCGCGGGAGACCGTGCTCGTGCGCGCCTCGGAGGAGGCGAGCCGTGCGGCGACACCGCCGCCGGGCGTCGAGGTGCATCGACTGACGCGCGAAGAGGAACTCGCGGACTACTTCTCCGTGGACGAGGCCGTCTGGGGGACGCGGTTCACGGCGTGGGTGAAGCGCTGGCTCGTTCCGGCCCTCGCCGGAGCGACCGACCCCGTGGGCGTCTTCCTCGCCCGTGAGGCCGGGATGCCGGTCGGCTGTGGCTGGGTCTGGCTTCCGCGCGGCCTTTCCTTCGCGCACCTGTTCGGCGGGACGGTCCTTCCCTCTCATCGCCGCCGCGGCGTCTACCACGCGATCGTCGCCGCGCGTGCGCGTCTCGCGCAGGAGTCGGGGTATCGCTGGCTCGTGACCGACGCGAACCACAACAGCGCACCCGTGCTTCGGAACATCGGGTTCGAGCCGATCGGACAGCGCATCGAGATGGTCCTCGACGCACCGGAGGTTTCTCCGTCGGCGTGAGCGGAGCGCGCGCGGTCCCTCGCCCCGTCGTCTCGGTGTCATCCGGCCCCGCGGCCCGTCACGGGACGTCGATCGTGACCTGCTCGGTGCTTCCCGCCACGATCGTGAACGCGGCCTCTCGCGCCGGGGCGCCGGGCACCTCGACGCGGACGGTCCATCGACCCGCGGGCAGCACGAGGCTGCGTCGTCCCTGCCAGACGCCCAGCGTCGTCCAGGAGGTGGCCCCCGACGCCTCCTCGAGCGTGAGGCGCGTCGCGGCGCCGGCGTCGCGCTGCTCCTTCGTCGCTTCGGACGCGAGGCTCAGGAGCAGTTCGCTGCGGACCGAGAGATTCAACGCGCCCGCGGGAACCACGTTGAGGTCGTGCTCCAACGTCTTGACGTCGCGGGGAACGTGGACGTCCTCGAACGGCCTCGAGGCCCACCAGAGCATGGCTCCTCGGCCATCGTCTCGCGCCAGCCAGGCGGTGTAGCGGGCTCCGGCCCGGATGCCGTGCAGGTCGTACTGGCCGTCGGGCGCCGTAGTGCCCGCGACACCGGGGACGCCCTGCCCGTTCAGGAACACGTGGACGCCGCCGACGGGGGCGCCGGTCTCGTCGCGGACACGACCACGGATCCGCAGGCCGGGCGTCAGCCGGATGTCGATCGACTCCGCGGACTTCCCTGCCTCCACGCGGAGTTCCTTCCCGACCTCGGGCTCATATCCCTCCGCCTGCGCCCTGAGCAGCCATGTCCCGTCGGGGACGTTCTCGATTCGGAAGCGGCCCGGCCCGGTGGGCCG
>DATLLK010000479.1:0-6154 GCA_035537895.1 Planctomycetota bacterium | reverse complement strand
GATCCGGGCGAGCAGGCCGTCGAGGAGCGTCTCGACCGACGGGTCCGCGTCGCGCCGTGCGCGCACTTCCTGGATCGCCCGGCTCGCGGCGCTGTGGCTCTTCAACCCGAACGCCCGGGCGACCGCCTCGAGGGGCAGCGCCGCCGTGCGCCACACGAGGTACATCGCGACCTGGCGCGGGAAGACGCGGCTCGGGTGCTTCGTCGGCCGGTCGAGGGCGCGGCGGGCGACGCCGAAGTGGTCGGCCACCACGTGCTTCGCCCGGCGCACGACCTCCTCGCGCGGCGACGTGGGCGAGGCCGGCGTCGCGATCTCCCCGAGCCAGTCCGCGGGCACCGGCGTGTCGCGGCGGGCGGAGACGAGGGCCCAGCGGTCGAGCAGCTCGCACGCCCCCGCCGTCGAGGCGGACTTCGCGAGGATCTCGTCGCCGACCGCGGGCTCCCAGGCGACGCCCCACGAGCGGGCGCGCGCCGCGAGGATGCGGCCGAGCGCTTCGCGACCGGGCGCGGGCACGCGGACGACGACGCCGGAGAGGAGGCGGGAGCGCAGCCGGTCCGAGAGCCCGAGTAGGCCCTGCGGCGCCTGGCGCGCCGCGAGGACGAAGCGCACGCCCCGGGCCGCACCCGCGTCGAGGAGCGACTCGAGCGCGCGCTGCGTGCGCGGGCGCGGGGCGAGGTCGTCCACGCCGTCGATCAGCACGCACGCCCGCCCGAGCAGCTCCTCCTCGACGGCCGCCTCGGCCCCCGGCTCGCCCGAGCGGACCGCGTGGACGACGCGGCGCGTGTAGTCGCGGGCGGGCAGGTAGGCCGCCGCCCCGGGACGGCGCGCGACGAGGGCGCCCTCGAGCGCGCGGAGGAGGTGCGTCTTGCCGGCGCCCGCCTCGCCGAACAGGTGGATCGAGCGCGGCGCGAGGTCGGGGCCGCCGTGCATCACCTGCTCGAGGAGGCCCAGCGCGAACCGGTGCCCCTCCTCGGGGACGAACGACAGGAACGACGGCTCGGGCCTCGAGTCGGCGAGCGATCGCTGCCACTCCCGCTCGTCGGCGGGAAGGGCGTCCCGGACGACCCGCGCGGCGTCGAGGCGCGGGTCGACCACGACCTCGACGCGGGTGCCCTCCCCGAGCACGCGCGCGAAGGCGTCCGTCAGGGCCGGCCCGTAGACCGCCTCGAGCCAGGTGCGGTGCACCTCGGTCGGGACGCCCAGGCGCACGGCCCGTGCGTCGACGGCCTGCACGACGGCGTCCCGAAACCACTGGCGGAAGCGCGCGCGGCCCAGCGCCGCCACGAGGTGCTCGGAGGCCGCCGCGAGCACGGGTCGGTAAACGTCCTGGCCGACCACGCTCAACGGGGGTTGCCTCCGCCCTGGGCCCGCGCCTTCAGGATCTTCGCCGCGTTCGAGTCGGGGTCCAGCGCGAGCGCGGCCAGGGCCTGCTCGAGCGCCTCCTCGGGCGAGCCGAGCTCGAGCAGCAATTCGCCGAGCGCGAGCCGCACATCGACGGCGCCGGCCTTCAACCGCCCCGCCTCGGGGAGCATGTCGAGCAGCAGGGTCTGCACCCGCCACTCGCGCACCGCCTCCGGCTTCCTCCCGGCGCGGACGAGGGCCTCGGCGTAGCGCCGGTGGAGGTCGAGGTCGGGCGGCTTCCCCTTCGGCGCGCCGAACGGGCTGATCTCGATCATCTCCTCGCTCACGCGCAGGATCGACTCGTCGTCCTTCTTCGACTCGTACCAGCCCGCGAGCTTCCTGCGGACCCCGTAGTCTTCCTGCGCGATCGCGGCGTACGCCTCGAGCTCGCGGACCGCGTCCTCCATCCGGCCCGCGCCCTCGTAGAGGCGGGCCAGCTCGAGGTACGGGCTCCCCTTTCCCGTCTGCCGGGGGAAGCAGGCCTTGGCCGCCTCGAACTGCGTCACCGCGTCCTCGGACCGGTTCTCCTCGAGCGCGATCCGGGCGAGCGCCGTGCGCGCGGAGACGTCGTCGCCCCCCGCCGCGAGGAACCGCTCGAAGTGCGTCTTCGCGAGGTCCTTGCGCTTGGAGCGCATCGCGAGCTCGCCCTCGAGCAGGATCGTGTCGGGCGCGTCGGGCGCGAGCGGCTTCGCCTTCGCGAGCGCGGCCCCGGCGTCGATCATGGCCCCGCGCTGCAGGTACGCGAAGCCGAGCCGTGTCCAGGCCGCGGCGTCGTCCGGCTTCTCCTTCGTGCGGGCCTCGAGCGCCTTGCGGCTCTCCTCGTCCCAGCGCGGGACCATCCTGAAGCCCCCGACGAGCGTCGCCACGTAGGCCTCGAGCCGGCGGTCGAAGTCGGCGAGGGGGACCTTCAGGACCTCCTCGAACACCTTCTCGGTCGGGACGTCGTCGGCGAAGCGCTTGAGCATCGCGGTGATCGCCTCGAATCCCCAGTCCTTCGCGATCAGGTCGGCGATCAGGCCCCCCTGGAAGTACGCGAACATCACGTCGGGACCGCGGAAGGCGTGGTTGATGTCCGCCATCTTCAGGAGGCGGCCGTTCTTCCACCGGTCGAAGAGCTCGCGATCCATCTCGCGGCCCCACTCGGCCTTGTGCGCCTTCTCCTCGTGCACGGAGAGGCCCTCGGTCAGCCAGCGCGGGACCTGTCCGCGCGACATCTCGAGCGTCACGACGTGCGCGAACTCGTGCCACGCCGTGCGCGCCCAGGAGAACTCGCCCAGGCCGCGCGAGAGCGGCCCGTCGAGCGTGATCACCCGGCCGAAGCAGACGCCGAGCGCCGGGATGTTGGGGGCGCCCACGCTCCGCGCGGAGAAGTCGTCGTGCCGGTGGAACGACTCCACGAGCACCGGGCCCGTCGGGCGGATCCCGTACTTGGCGGAGAGGTCCGTCCACGCGCGCTCGAGGAGCGGGAGGAGGTAGGCCTCCATCACCGCCGCCTCCGAGGGGTGCTGGCGGAGCACGAAGTGCTCCGACTTCGACTCCACGAAGGTCTCGAGCGCGTCGAGCACCTCGCGGAAGTTGTCCCGGATGACGTCCTTGTAGCCCTTCGCCACCTCGACCGCGCGGTCGAAGGACTTCCTCGCGTCGTCCTCGCGGCCGAGGTTCATCAGGTTCACGCCGTGGACCACGAGCGCCTGGTCGTCGGCGGGGTCGACCTCGATCGCCTTCGCCGACAGCTCGGCGGCGAGGTCGTAGCGGCGCTGGCGCTCGCCCACGAGGTCGGAGACCGTCGCGTAGAGGCGGCCGTAGGACGGGTCCTCGCCGAGCAGCGCCTTCTCGATCGCCTCGAACCCGGCCCGGTCCCCTGCGATGTGGAGCCGCGCGGCGCGGACCGAGCGCGACTCCCGGTCGCGCGGGTTCACCTTCTGCGCGCGCTCCCACATCTCGTCGGCCTTCACGTAGTCGCCGTCCCCGACGTGGATCCGCGCGAGGACGTTCATCGCGGGGACGAGGTTGGGGTCGGTCGAGAGCGCGCGCCGGCACGCCTGCGCGGCGCCCGTCTGGTCGTAGAAGACGAGCGCGATCCGCGCCTGCCCCACGCGCGCCTCGGCGATCTCCGGATTGGCGTCGAGGATCTCCTTGTAGAAACGGCCGGCCTTCGACTGCCCGTCGGGTCCGCGGTAGGACTGCCACAGGTCGGCGAGGGCGAGCTTCGCGTCCACGTCGGCGGGGTCGGCCTCCACCCGTGCGCCGAGGAGCTTCACGGCGCCCTGCAGCATGTCGTCGGCCGGGTTGGGCGACAGGCGCGTCGCCTGGATGGCGGCCGTCGCGACGAAGGGGAGGTCCTCGGCAGCCAGCTCGCGGGCGTTGTAGGCGTCGACGACGTGGTCGAACTCGGCGAGGGCCTCCGCCCGGCGGCCGCGCTCGGCGAGGAGGGTGCCCCGGACCGTGCGCGCCACGACGTCCTCGGGGTTGGCCGCGAGCGCCGCCGCGACCGCCGTCAGGGCCTCGTCGTCGCGCCCGAGCCGGCGGAGCATGTCGAACCGGAGCGCGGCGGCCCGCCGGTCGCCGGGCGCGGCGGTGACCGCCTCGCTCGCCAGCGCGAGGGCCTCCGCGTACCGGCCGGTCCGCGCGAGGATGCGGGCGCGGAGCACGCGCGGCAGCGGGTGCTTCGGGTCCACCTTCGCGAGCCGCTCCATGCGGGCGAGGGCTTCCTCGTGGTTGCCCCGGCGAAACGCCGCGAGCCCCCGGGTCACGTGCCGCTCGACCTGCTCGGCGACGTCTTCCTCGCCGCCCTCGGGGGCGGCGTCCCCCGCGCGCGCGTCGCGGGCCGTCGCCGGGACGCCGAGGCACAGGGCGAGGAGCAGCAGCGCGCGCGAGGCCCGGCGGCCGTGAGGGTGCGGCGTCATGGCGCCGATTCTAGCGACGTTCCTCGGTGCGGTTCGCCGGGACCGATCCGCCCAATCCGTGCGCTCCCGGCGCCCCGTGGCATCGTTCCCCGCTCGCGCCCGCGGCCGGACCTACACGCCCCATGCCGATCCCCGACGACGACCGACGCCTCCGACCCTCGCGCCGCCTTGCGGCGATCGGAGGGTACGCCTTCGACGAGGTGAATCGCCGCGTCGAGGCGCTGAAGGCCCGCGGCATCTCTCCGGTCGACTTCGGCGTCGGCGATCCGACCGTCCCGACGCCCGCGCTCGCGCGCGAGGCGCTGCAGCGGGCGGTGGACGCGCGCGCGACGGCGGGCTACCCCGCCTACGAGGGCGACCCCGCGTTCCGGGAGGCCGTCGCCGCGTGGACGAAGCGCCGGTTCGGCGTGACGCTCGACCCGCGGACCGAGATCTGCGCGACGATCGGCTCCAAGGAGGCGGTCTTCAACGTCCACGAGGGCCTCGTGGACCCCGGCGACCTCGTCCTCTGTCCGTCGCCCGGCTACCCGCCCTACAAGCGCGGGACGGCGTTCGCCGAGGGGACGCCCTGGTTCTACCCGCTCGTGCGCTCGAACGGGTTCCTGCCCGACCTCGACGCCATCCCCGCCGCCGTCGCGGCGAAGGCGCGCGCGATCTGGGTCTGCTACCCGAACTCCCCCACCGGCGCGGTCGCCGACGCGTCGTTCTACCGCCGCCTCCTCGCGTGGGCCGACCGCCACGGCGTCGCCGTGCTCTCCGACGAGGCCTACAGCGAGATCTGGTTCACGGACCGCGCGCCGGTCTCGATCCTCTGCGAGCGCAAGGAGGGCGTGCTCGCCTTCTTCTCCATGTCGAAGCGCTCCGCGATGACCGGGTGGCGCGTCGGGTGGGTGGCGGGCGACGCCCGGCTCGTGTCGCTCTTCCGCAAGGTGAAGACGAACGTGGACAGCGGCACCGCCACCTTCGTGCAGGACGGCGCCGCCGCCGCGCTCGCCGACGAGGCGCACGTCAAGGCGTTCCGCCAGGAGTACCGCGTGAAGCGCGACGTCCTCGTGAAGGGCCTCGTGGCCGCCGGGCTCCCCGACTGCACGCCCGACTCGACGCTCTACGTCTGGCAGCGGGTCCCCGCCGGGATGTCGGGCGTCGAGTTCGCGCAGCGTCTCCTCGACCCGGCCGTCGCCGTCGTGTGCACGCCGGGCGAGTGGCTCTCCGACCCGGTCGCCGACGGGAGCAACCCGGGCGCGGGGCACGTGCGGTTCGCGCTCGTCCCGAGCCTCGCCGACACGAAGGCCGCGGCCTCCCGGATCGCCAACCTGCGCTTCTGAGCTTCGGCCCGCTGGCTGGGGGCGCTCGGGTCCCTTCGTCCTCCTCGCGTACTCAAAGTACGCGTCGTCGTCCTCATGGGCCCTCCGCACCCCATCCAGCGGGCCGCGGGGGGGCTCTCGGACGGAGAGCGGCTGGGGAGACGCGGGTTGGCTCGGCCTGCACCAGGGCGGCAGACGCGACGGACTAACGCCTCGGCGCGGGGACGTTCCCGCCGGGTCCCGTCGGTGCGCACGGAGGCGTCGGCGGCGGCGGAGGCGGCGGTTGGGACGGCGGCACGGGTGCCGCGGGCGCTACGGGCGGCGCGGGCACACCGGGCGTTGCGGGAACGACAGGGACGACGGCAGCGCCCGGCTGAAGGGACGCGACGTCGAGGAGCGGCAGGCCGAGGAGGCGCGTGCCGGTCCCCTTGCCGCGGACGCGCACGGGCTGGTCCGCCGCGAGCGTCTTCAGGTCGCCCGACGCCCAGCGCAGCGCGTGCGCGGGCTTGCCGTCGACCCAGAGCACGAACGCGCCGCCGCCCT
>DATLLK010000478.1:0-7921 GCA_035537895.1 Planctomycetota bacterium | reverse complement strand
GGGTTCGACGACAGCGCGGTGGGCTAGACGGCCTCGTACGCGCGCAGCCAACCCTCGACGGCGGCCCCGCCCGCGGGCGTCGCCGAGACCCGCACCCACGGCAGCGTCACTTCGAGGACGCGGACCTGGGTGCCGGCGGCGAGCGTCGCGACGGCGGCCCCGGTCGCGGTGGCCGTCGCGCGGATCGTCGTCCCGGCCTTGTTGTAGAGGACGCGCGTCTCGCCCACGCGCGTGTCCTGCGGGCCGCCCTCGGCCGGCGAGATGGCGAGGAGCAGGCCGCAGAACAGGAGGGGGAGACCGAGACGGCGCATGCGCGGGACCTCCGGGACACCCAACACGAATGCGGCCGAGCGTACCGCCGGTCGGGGGCGCGGCTAGAGCGGCGCGCCCTTGCCGACCTATCCCGTGTCGGCCCTTGTGCTTACGCCGTCGCCGCGACGATCCGAGAGGGGACTCGCGTTCCCCGTCAGGGCGGGGGCGGGCCGGGCCGAAACCCGCGCGACGGCCAGGCGTCGCGATCCGGGATGTGCTTGTCGAGGACGTGCCGGAAGTGGTGCTCGGTCTCCGAGAGCGGGCCGGCGTCGTGCGCGAACGCGAGCGCCCAGCCCGCCTGCCACAGGTCGCTCGTCTCGACGCCCTGGGGGTACGGACACGTGAGACGAGGGTCCCCACGGCGGTAGGCCAGAGAGCCTTCCACCCAAGCCTGCGGGACCGAGTCCTTGCGAAGCACCGTCGGTCACCTCGAGACGATCGCATTCTAGACCTGCGTCGAGCCCCGTCCCAAGTAAGCCGTCGGAATCCGCGTCGCGGGCGGGAGATTTTTTCGCGCACCCGATCGCGGGCGCAAGGCGCGGGCCGCGACATTTCACGAGGCCGCTCGCGTGAAGCGAGCGGCTGCGTGCGCGCACCGCATGTCGTCGATCGCTCGTCGACCCCAGAGTCGAACCCCGCCTGCGCATGGCGCCACACGGACGGTGGTGGGATCGGGTGTCTCCCGCCGCAGCGAACATCGATGCAACACCGGCACGCGGCGTGCGCGGCCCGGGGCACCCCCGTACCGGGGGGCGGCCGGCATCTAACGTGGGCCCGCGGGGCTCCCCCGCAGAGCAGACCGGCAGGCCTTCCCCCGGGGTCCCGCCGGCCCCTTACAGTCGGAAAGTCCCCCCTGCCGATACGGACCGGGGATGTCCGGAGTGCACCTGCATGCGACAGCTTCGAATCCTCTTTTCGTTGACGCTCGCGCTTCTCCTGACCGTCGGCTGCGGCGGCGGGGGCGGCGGCGGGAGTACCGGCACACTCTCCCTTCGCCTGGCCGACGGTCCGTTCCCCGACACGAGCTGCCTGACGGCGGCCAACGTCGTGGTCAACGGCGTCGAGGTGCAGAGCGAGGGCGGTTGGGTCGACATCCCGCTCGCGGGCGGCGCGCCCCAGACGTTCAACCTGCTCGACCTGCGCAGCGGCCTCGACACGCAGCTCGCCGTGGGCGATCTCGCGACGGGGACCTACCACCAGATCCGCCTCCACCTCGACAGTGCGACGCTCGTGTTCACGGACTCGACGGAGAAGTCGTTCACGGTCCCGAGCGGCATGCAGTCGGGCATCAAGATCAACGTGAACCCGCAGTTCCTGATCGCCGCGGGCCAGACGACGCCGCTCCTGCTCGACTTCAGCCTCGCCGAGTCGTTCCACGTGACGGGCACCGGCGGTGACCCGACGTGCGAGGACCTGAAGTCGGAGGAGACGATCTTCAACCCGGTGATCCACGCGGTGAACCTGGACACCTCCGGCGTGCTCGCGGGCATCGTCTACTACGCGGACGGCACGACGGCCGCGCCCGACGTGGTCGTGACGGTCTTCGCAGCGGGCGCCGCACAGGACGCGGCACCGGTCGGGACGACGGTCTCGGCCAACGGCTCGACGGTGAACGCCCCGCTCGGCTCCTACGCCCTGCACCTCGACCCCGGCACGTACGACGTGTACGGACCCGGCGACACGGACGCCGACGGGAACGGGATCGAGCTCCTTGCCGCCGGCGCGGTCATCACGTCGCAGCAGATCACGACCCAGGACCTGACGACGTCGATCGCGGTTCCGTAACGCGAGGCCGATCCCTGGCGCCCTTCACCGTCGCGGTGGAGGGCGCCTTCTCGTTTCAGGCCATCGCCCGCCACGCGTGCCAGGCGAGGTCGGTGACCTCCGGCCGAAGCCACAGGTAGCCGCGGCGCGCGTCGCGCGACGGGTGCACCGCGTTCGACATCAGCACGACGTAGAACCGCGACTCCGGGTCCATCCAGATCGACGTGCCCGTGTTCCCCGTGTGCCCGAAGCTCGTCGGGCCGAGCGTCGTGCCCGCGACGGTGTACCCCGTGGGCGAGCGCGTGTCCCACACGAGCGCCCGCGTGTCGGTCCGCTCCGGGTCGGCCGGACGTGTGGCGGCGGAGACGAGGGACGCGGGGAGCCGTCCCGCGCCCGGTGCGAGCGGGTCGCCCAGCCACGCGCGCGCGAGCGCGACCATGTCCTCGAGGCTGCCGAAGAGGCCCGCGTTGCCCGCGACGCCTCCGAGCGCCCGGGCGATCGGGTTGTCCACCTCGCCGGCCGCCTTTCGCCCGTAGACCGCGTGGACGTCCTCCGTCGGCGCGATCTCCCCGCCGCCCGACTGGAGGGGCAGGTAGCGCGCCGTCGGCAGCCCGAGTGAGTTCATCGCCTCCCGCGAGAGGATGTCGAGCGGCCGGCCCTCGCGTGCCTCGAGCGCGAGCCCCATGGCGACGTAGCCGTCGCAGGAGTACTCGGCCCGGGTACCGGGCGCCGCCCGGGGCGATTGGCCGAGGATCAGGTCCAGCACTTCCTCGCCGGTCGCGCCCCGCAGCCGATCGAAGGACGGCGTGGGCGCGAGCGCCGCCGCGTGGAGGAGCGCGTGCCGCCACGTGATCGTGTCCTTGCCCGCGCGGCCGAACCCGGGGAGCGCGGCGGCGATCGGTTCGTCGAGGTCGACGCGGCCCTCGGCCGCCGCGCGCAGCACGAGGTAGGCCGTGGACACGGGCTTCGTCATCGAGGCGAGGTCGTACAGCGTCGTCGACGTGACCGGTGGCGCCTCCGGCCCGTAGCCGATGCGACCCCGGCACACGACGACCGACGGGAGCCCCACGCCGCCGAACGCCACGGCCGCTCCGGGGAAGGAGCGGTCTTCGATCGCCGCGTCGATCCGCCGCACGAGTGCGGCCAGCGCGGCTTCGCGGGTGTCGGAAGGTCGTCCCATGTCCCGCCCCCGATCCTACCGGTCGGATCCTGCGTTCCGTCGTGCGACTCTAGGCTCCTGGAGGTGCGGGCGTCGCGGGGCGCGCGGCACCTCCGGGGAGACGCTGCGTGCGGGACGCCATCATCGTCGAACCGGCGCGCCGCACGGCGGACTCGAGCGTCGCGACGGTGCGCATCGGACGCACCTCGCAGGACGTCTCGTTCCGCCTCCGCGGGATCGCTCCCTCGCCCTTGGACGATCCGTTCCTCCCGCCCGCCCTCCTCCTCGGGATGCGACTTCGCCGACCGGTCCGCATCGAGGGCCCCGTCTCGAAGACCCTGCTCGCGTCGATCCCCGTCGTCGTGGAGAACCTGCTCGCCTGGTACCCGGCGCTGCGCGGCGTCGAGGTCACGGCGCCTGCCCCCGTCGAACCGCCGCCTCCGCGCCCGGGCGGCGTCGCGTCCTTCTTCTCCGCGGGCCTCGACTCCTTCTACTCGGCGCTTCGACCGCCGCGGGACGTGACGCATCTGATCTTCGTGCACGGCTTCGACATCCGTCTCGAGGACCGTGCCTTGCGCGAGGCCGTCGCGCAGCGGGTCCGGGACGCCTCGACGGAACTCGGGACGACCCTCGTCGAGGCCGAGACGGACCTGCGGCGCTGGAGCGACCCGCACGCCGACTGGACGTGGTACTGCCACGCGGGGCTCGTGGCCGTGGCCCTCCTCGCGGGCCACGCCCTTGCGGAGGTCCGGATCCCCGCCACGATCGCGGACGCCCACCGACCGGCCGCGCTCCGCGGGCCGCGCCGCGGCACGTGGAACGACGGGCTCGCACGCATCGTCAGCGACGGCGCCGAGGCGACGCGACCGCAGAAGGCCCGCGTGGTGGCGGACTGCGAGGCGGCCCGCCGTTCGCTGCGCGTCTGCTGGGAGAACCGCGAGGGCCGCTACAACTGCCTCGCCTGCGCGAAGTGCCTGCGCACGATGGTCGCCCTCGAGGTCGTGGGCGTGCGGGACCGCTTCGACGACTTCCGAGGACCGCTCGACCTCGCCGCCGTGGCCCGGCTCGCGCCGCGCCGCGGGAGCGACCGACGGATGCTCGAGGAGTGCCTGTGGGAGACGGAGGGCCATCCGCACCTCGAGCCGGTCGCGGCGGCTCTGCGGACGGCGCTCGCCCAGGGCGCGCGCGGACGCTGGAGGAGCTGGCTCGGCACCGCCGCGCGCCTAAGACGTCCGCACCGGCGGCGCGCGAGCTGACCCGGTGGCGCCCGACGGCTCCCATCTCGTCGCGAAGTTCTTCCCGGGCACGGGACGTTCGTACGACCGCGTCGTGCGCGTGACGACGCTCGGGCTCGACGGCCTGTGGAAGCGCCGGCTGCTGTCGAAGGTGCCCCGCACGGCGCGGGCGGTCCTCGACCTCGCCTGCGGCACCGGCATCGTGACGTTCGAGCTGCTGCGCCGCCTGCCGGGCGCGCGCGTCGTGGGCGTGGACGTGACCGACGACTACCTCGCGGTCGCGCGCGAGAAGCACCGTCGCCGGGGCGGCAGGGTGGAGTTCCTGCTCGGCGACGCCGAGACGACATGGGTCGTCGACCACGGGCCCTTCGACGCGATCGTGTCGTCCTACATCCCGAAGTACGTGGACCCCGATCGCCTGCTCGGCAACGTCACGCCGTCCCTGGTCCCCGGGGGCGTCCTCGCCCTGCACGACTTCTCGTGGCCGCCTCCCGGGGTGGTGCGCACGGTGTGGGAGGCGTACTTCGCGGTCCTCGACCCGGTCGCCCGACGCATGTTCCCCGAGTGGGGTCGGGTCTTCGACGCGAGCCTCGCGGACCTGATCCGCACGACCCGTTGGGACGACGCCTTCCAGGACGCCCTCCCGCGGCACGGGTTCGAGGACGTCCGCATGGAGCGCCTCACGCTCGGCTTCTCGACCCTCGTCACCGCCCGGAAGCGGTAGCGCCCACCCGCGGTTGCGCTTCGGGCCGGGGGGCGGGGCCGCGTCCTGGGTTTGGATCCCCGCCCGGAACCGCCCGCCGGGAAGGGCCGGCCCCCACGAGGCGTCGAAGGGGCGTAGACTCGGGCGCGATCGGGGTCGCTACAGGGGACGCACCATGAGCCATGCGGCGCAGGGGTGGTGGGCGGGACGTGCCTTCCTCGTGTGGGCGCTGTGCGCCATCGGCGTCGCATCGCCGCAGCGCCACGCCGCCGCCGAGGAGTTCCCTCCCTACTCGGTGCCCTTCCCCGTGACCGGCCGCCAGACCGTGCGCGCGAACGGCAAGAACTACGTGATCGACGGGAAGCAGGTGATCCCGGGCGGCTCCATCATCCGCGTCGAGGCCAACGTACGGATCATCGGGATCAACGACGCGAGCCTCGAGGTCCAGGGCGGGCTCCTCGTCCACGGCACGCAGGACTGCTGGGTCCGCATCGAGAACGTGAACTTCAGCCCGACGGTCGCGCCCGACAACGAGATGCACCTCGACATGGCGGACATGTACGGCTGCACCTTCGTCACCCCGGAGGCCTCCTCCTTCCGCGGGGGCTTCACGATCGAGAACAGCGCCCTCCAGGGCGGGTGCAAGTTCGCGCTCCGGATCGAGAGCGGATTCCTGCGCATCATGACCGTGAACTGCAAGGTCCCCTGCCACGTCGAGTCGAGCTCGGAGAAGGGGACCCCGCCCGAGGTCGCGATCCGCACGTCCTGGATGCAGGACGTCTCGCTCCAGGGCAACGCGCACGTGACGTTGCGCGACTCCGAGATCCGCGGCACGCTCGAAGCTCGCGCCTTCACCGAGCTCGTGATCGACGGCTGCGACCTCTTCGGGAACGTCGCGCTCCGCCAGGGCGCCGAGGGGCGCTTCAGCAAGCTCGAGTTCCTGAAGTGCAACCTGTTCGGCGGATCCAAGGTGTGCCTCGACCGCCCGACCGGGCCCACCACGAAGATGGAGAAGGTGCGGATCGCGAGGTTCTTCTTCCAGGACGCGGAGGGTCGGCCGGAGCTGTCCGACAAGCAGATCGCCGACCGGATCGACGACGGCGTCGACAAGGCCGAGGTCTCCGTGAAGGCCTTCTGGCAGGAGCCGCAGAAGCGGTGCCACTTCTTCCTGAGCGAGAGCCTGAAGAAGCGCCGGCCGCCCTAGGAAGCCGCCCGACCGGCTCCGGCAGGCCCCGACTTTTCGGCTCGGGGGCGCGCGCGTAGACTCCCGCCGTGGGTGGGATCCGGATCGATGCCCGGCCGTCCTGGGCCGTCCCGACCGACGTGCTCGGTCGCGCGGAGGGCGTCGCGTACTCGCGCTGCGGCCAGCTCCTCGCCGTCGCGCAGGCCGAGGACGGCACGGTCGCCCTCTTCGAGCGGGCCCACCGGGAGGAGAGGTTCGAGGCGCGGCAGGCGGGGACGCTCGGCGGACCGCACAGCGGCCTCGACTACCCCCACGACGTGGACTTCTCCCCGGACGGCCGCGTCCTCGCCGTGGCGAACCGCGAGAGCTCCGCGATCACCTTCTACGCACGGGAGGGCGCGGAGGTCCGGTACGGCCCCCGCCCCACGTGGACGATCGCACGCCGTCCCGGCCGCCTCGCGTTCACGGACGCCGTGAAATTCGTACCGCCCGACGGCCGGTTCGTCGCGGCGGTGAGCCTCGCGCGGAACTTCGTGACGTTCTACCGGCGCAGCTTCCTGCGCCGGTCGCGCTGGGGGCCTCGGCCGTGTTTCGTGCTCGAGGGTCCCGAGACGCGGCTCGGTGAGCCCGACGGCCTCGCCTTCACCTCCGACGGCCGTCTCCTCGCCGTGACGAACCACGGCGCGGGCACGGTGACGATCTACGCGCGGCACGGTCGCGCGCCCCGCTACGGCCCGGCCCCCTTGGTCGTGCTCGGGGCGCCGGACACGTTCCGCTGCCCGCACTCCGTGGCGTTCTCCCCGTCGGACACGCATCTCGCGATCAGCAACGCGGGCGGGCGGGCGGTCCTCGTGTACCGCGTCGATCTCGGGTCCGGCGAGGGTCGCGTCGCGTTCTCGGAGGCGCCCGTCCTGGAACTGGATGCGTGCGACGCGGGGAGGTTCGAGGCGAGGAACCGCGACAACCGCAGGGAAGGCGGGCCGAAGGGCATCGCGTTCGGTGGTGACTGCCTCGCGATCTGCAGCGAGCACCTCGGCCTCCGCGTGCACCGCGCCGAGTTCGTGGGAGGGCGAGCCGCGCCCGCGGCCCCGCTCACACCTGCGACGGCCTGATCGCCGCGGTGCGGGCGAGCCGGCCCGACGGGATTCGACCGCGGGGGCGGGCCGGCCGCCCGTAGACTGGGCGCCGCCAGGTCCAGGGCCCGGCAGGGAGGGTGCTCGATGAGGCGCATTCCGTTCGCGTTGGCGTGCGTGGCGGCGCTCGCCCCGACGGCGTGGGCCGTGGACGTGCCCGACGCCATCCCCGTGCGCTCTCCCGCCGAGCGGACGACCTACGGCATGTCCACACCGTGCGCGCGGCCTTGCGCGCCGCCGTCACGGACGTGCTGCGATCCCTGTGTGCGCTGTCCGGAGTGGCATCTGGGGCTCTACGGCTGGTTCTCCTGGATCGACGGCGAGACCGAGGTCCAGGGCCGCGACGTCGAGTACGACGCGACGCCCAGCGAGCTCCTGGAGAACCTGGAGGGCATGTTCATCGGCACGGCGGGCGTCCGGTGGGACCGCTGG
>DATLLK010000477.1:0-3166 GCA_035537895.1 Planctomycetota bacterium | reverse complement strand
GACCGCGCGCGCGCAGGCGAACGGGGCCCGCCCTCCCGGCGGCCGGCCGATCCTACCCGCGCACCCCCGGGGAGGAAGCAACTCCGTGCCGCGGGAAGTCCCGGGCGCGGGTCCCGCGATCGACCCTGGCGCAGGACGGGGATGCCGGGAGCGTCACGCGCTCGTCACGCGCCCGGCTCCCTCCCGAGCGCCAGGTTGTCGAACCGCATGTACTGGTCGAGGAACGCGAGGCGGACCGTGTCGGTCGGCCCGTTCCTCTGCTTCGCCACGATGACCTCCGCGAGGCCGCGGTCGCTCTCCGCCTTCGTGTAGTAGTGCTTGCGGTAGAGGAAGCAGATCACGTCGGCGTCCTGCTCGATCGCGCCCGACTCGCGCAGGTCCGACATGCGGGGGCGGTGGTCCTCGCGGGAGTCGGCCGACCGGTTGAGCTGCGAGAGGGCGATGACGGGGACGCCGAGCTCGCGGGCGAGCCCCTTCAGCGACCGGGAGATGTAGGAGATCTCCTGCTGACGGCTGTCCACGTTCTTCGTCGTGCCGATCGCCTCCATCAGCTGGAGGTAGTCGATCACGATCAGCTCGAGGCCGTGCTTCTGCTTCAGCCGCCGCGCCTTCGCGCGCAGCGCCGTCGTCGAGAGCGCGGGCGTGTCGTCGACGTAGAGCGGCGCCTCGTAGAGGGGCCCAGCGGCCTCCGTCAGGCGGGCGAACTCCGCGTCGTCGAGGAACCGGCCGCCGCGCAGCTTCTGCGCCTCGACCATCGCGTGCGCGCAGAGCACGTTCTTGACGATCTGCTGCTTCGACATCTCGAGCGAGAAGATCGCCGTCGGCCGGTGCGCGTGGACCGCGACGTTGTAGGCCATGTTCAGCGCGAACGTCGTCTTCCCCATGGAAGGGCGCCCCGCGATGATCACGAGCTCGCCCGGATGCAGGCCCGACGTCAGGTCGTCGAGCTGGTGGAACCCCGAGGGGATGCCGCTCGACGACCCGTCGCGGCGGTCGAGCTCGCGGAACGTCTCCTCGAGCAGCGCCCGGACGCTCGAGGCCGAGGCGACGTCCTTCGCGCGGCCGAGCTCGAAGAACAGGTGCTCCCCGCGCTCGAGGAGGTCGTCGCCCCGCCCCTCCTCGTCGTAGGCGGCGCGCGAGAGCTCGGAGGCCACGCGGATCACGCCGCGCGCGAGCGACTTCTCCCGGACGATGCGCGCGTAGTGCTCGGCGTTCGCGGCCGTCGCCACCGCCTCGGACAGGCGCGCGAGCTCCTCGCGCCCCCCCACCTGGTCGAGGATCTTGCGGCGCTCGCACTCGCGGAGCACCACGAGGGGGTCGCTCGGCTCGCCCTGGTCGAAGAGGGCCCGGATGACCTCGAACAGCTTGCCGTGCGCGGGACGGTAGAAGTCCTCGGGCTGGAGGAGGGGTGCCACGGCCCCGATCGCCTCGGGGTCGAGCAGCAGCGAGGCGAGGAGGGCCGTCTCGGCCTCGAGGCTGTGCGGGGGGACGCGCAGGGGGGCCGCGTCGAGGCTGGTCGTGGGGCTGCGTTCGATCACGGGCGGGCCCTCGCATGGGTCCGTTCCCCCCATTTCCACGCGAGGGGGGGACGGTCGGTCACGCGGCTACGTCGTCCTGCGGACCCCCCGAGTCTCCCCAGGTTGTCCACAGGATCCTCACCTTGAATCGACATAACCGTTTTTAAGACAATGACTTATAGCACATTCCAACGCACGTGGCGAGGGCTGTCTCCACGGCGACGGCGCTCCGTGGAACTGACGCGGGCGGCGTCCCCGGGGGGACGCCGCCCGCGCGGCCATCCGGTGGCCGTCGTCGCACTCTCGCGGAGGCTACGAGGCGGTCTTGCCGCCCTTGCCGCCGCGCGGCGCGCGCTCCGGCCGGGCCTCGGGGGCGGCCGGCGCCGGCGCCTCTGCGGGCTTCTTGCTCGCCTGCTTCGTCACCTCGTCGACGACCCACAGCTTCACCTTGGCGTCGGCGTCCTCGGACAGATGGACGACGACCTCGTACTCGCCGAGCTCCTTCACGGGCTCGAGGCGCACGTGGCGCTCCTCGACCGGGAAGCCCTTGGCGACCAGCGCGTCCGCGACGGCCTTCGCGCCGACGGAGCCGAAGAGGTGCCCCTCGGGGTTGCTCTTCGCCTCGATCGTGACGGCGACCTCGGAGAGCCGCGCGACGAGCTCGGCGCGCCGCTTCGCGCGCTCGGCCTCCTCGGCGGCCTCGACGGCCTTGTCCTTCTCGACGAGGCGCAGGTTCGCCGCCGTCGGGGACACGGCGATGCCGTGCGGGAACAGGAAGTTGCGAGCGTAGCCCTCTCGGACCCGGACGACCTCGCCCACGCGGCCGAGGCGGTCGACGCTCTTTCTCAGAAGGACTTCCATCGCCATGGCAGGGCTCCCGTCAGCGCGCCACGTACGGGAGCAGGGCGAGGTACCGGGCGCGCTTGACCGCCAGCTGCAGCTTGCGCTGGAAGTGGCTCATCGTGCCCGTCCGCTTGCGTCCGTACATCTTGCCCTGCGCGCTCACCATCTTCTGGAGCGTCGCGAGGTCCTTGTAGTCGATCGCCCGGACCTTGGCCTTCGTGAAGCGGCACTTGCCCTTCTCGATGACCTTCTTCAGGCGCTTCTTCTTCTTCGGCGGCTTCGTCATCCGCGGCATCGGACCGCTCTCCTCGTCTGTCGGTTCGTGCGGGCTCGGGGCGTGGCCCCGCGCGCCGCCTCGGGATTACGCCTCGTCGGTGCCTTCCGGCGCCAGGGCGACGTCGGGCACTTCCTCCACGTCCACGTCGTCGTCCTCGCGGCGGCGCCGCGGACGGTCGTCCGTGCCCCACCCGGCGGCGAGGCTCGCCTTGCGGCTCTCCTCGGCGAGGCGCTCGCGCTCCTCGGCCCGCTCCTTCACGTGGACCTCGATCGGCTCGTCGAGGGCGATGATCAGGTGGCGGAGGATCTTCTCGGCGAGCACCGCGTCGCCGTTGATCGGCGCGAGGGCCGTCGTCGGGGCGCGGAAGAAGACGAGGTAGTAGGTGGCCCGCTTGTGGCCGCCGATCTCGAAGGCGAGCTTGCGCTCGTCCCACTTCTCCTTGCGCACCACCTTGGCCCCGTTCTTCTCGAGGATGTGGTTCACGACACCCGCCGCCGCGTCGAAATCGGCCGTGGCGGCGTTGTTGTCG
>DATLLK010000476.1:0-3002 GCA_035537895.1 Planctomycetota bacterium | reverse complement strand
GCCCTGACGGTCACGCCCTCCCCCATCGACTTCGGGGAGGTCCCCTGGCTCGAGACGAGGGCGGTCAAGGTCGTCCTGCGCAACGACTCGGCCCACGAGGTGTTCCTGCGCAAGCTGAGCTACGACTGCTCGTGCTTCTCGGCGTCGCAGCCCGTCGACGCGACGAGCCTCGCGCCCGGCCGCGAAGCGCGGCTCGAAGTCCGGCTCGTCACGGACTCCCGCGTGCCGCCGGGAAGGTTCCGTAAGACGTTCACCGTCGAGACCAGCGACCCGGTCGCTCCGCGCATCGAAGTCCCGATGATCGGGAACATCACGGACTTCCGGTCCGTGACGCCGCGCGAGGTGACGCTCGGAGCGGTCGAGGCGGGCGGCGCCCCGGTCACGCGGACGATTGAGGTTCGCGGGGGCGAGGGCTCGACCGTCGCCGTGGTGGAGGCCGTCACGAGCGACCCGCGCCTCGAGACGGAGATCCGCCCGGCGACCGACGGGACTGACGTCCTCGTGCGCACGAGGAAGGACGCGGCCAAGGGCCGCGTCTCGGCCCAGGTCCGCATGACGCTCGAGGTGTCACGGTCCGACGGGCGCATGAAGCGCTACCCCGATTCGGTGTGGGTCAACGGGGAGGTTCGGTAGCGCGGGCCCGTGCGGCGACAGGCGTTCCTCCTCCTGCCCCTCGCCCTGGCCGCCCTGGGGCTCTGGCTGCTTCTCCCGCACGGCGACGAATCGGGCCCGCGCGTGCCCTCCGAGGCGCCGACGTCGTCGGGACGTCGTCGGCCCTGCCGCCGCCCGACGACTCGATCGCGGGCCGCGTGCGCGACGCCGCGGGCGCGCCCGTCGTCGGCGCGAGCGTGCTCGCGATCGAGGCCGCGGCGAAGGGCGGCACCGCGCGACGTCGGACCGCGACGACGGACGACGCGGGCCGGTTCGCGCTGCTCGAGGTGGCCGCAGGGCGCTGGACGATCCTCGTCGAGTCGCCCGACTTCCTCGCGGCGTCCCTTCGGGACGTCGCACCGGGTCGCACGGACGTCGAGGTGACCCTCGCCTCCCGCGGCTGGCTGGAGGCGACGCTCCTCGGACCCGACGGGGCTCCGCACACGGGCGACGTCGACGTGAGCGCGCGGTTCGGCGGTTTCGCCGCGGGAGGGGCGTCGGCCGACGCGGTCCCGGGCGGCGCCACGCGCACGGTCTCCGGGCGCGGCCCCGAGGGCGTCGTGCGCGTGCGCGGGCTCGCGCCCGGGCTCTGGCGCGTCGAGGCGACCACGAAGGGCGACCCGCCGCTCGTCTCCGCCGACGGCGGCGCCGACGCGTCGGTCGTCGACGGCCAGCCGTCGTCGGTCACCGTTCGGCTCGTGCGGGCGGGCCGCCTCGAAGGCGGGCTCGCCGACGAGGCGACGGGCGCGGCGCTCGCCGCCACGCTCGACCTGCGGCTCGACGGCAGGCCGGCGTCCTCGGGCGCCGTTCGCGCCACGGCCGAGGCGGACGCCGCGGGGCGCTGGAGCGCCGACGGTCTCGCGGCGGGCGCGTGGACGATCGCGGGTCGCGCCGGCAACGGCGCGTGGGTCCGCGACCGCGTGGACGTGCCCGTCTCCGGCGTCGTGCGGCGCGACCTCATCGCGCGGGCGGGCGGCACGGTGCGCGTGAAGGTCGCCCTCGAGGACGGCGGCCCGGCGGCGGGCGTGGGCGTCGTGCTCACGGCGGAGGACGGGACCTGGAAGGAGCCCGCCGACGCGACGAAGCGTGCGCGCAGCGGGGACGACGCCACGACGGACGCGAACGGCGTCCTCGTGCGCACGTCGGTGCCGCCGGGACGCATCCGCGTCGAGACCCGGGCCGACGACCTGCATGCTGCCGGGAGCCCCGTGATCGTCGACGTGCCCTCGGGCGGCACGGTCGAGGCCGAGGTGGTGGCCCCCGGGCGCCGCCGTCGCGGCGGATAGGCCCCCGCATGGCGGCCGCGGGTACCCTTCGCCCCCGCCCATGGAGATCCACCTCCTCCGCACGTTCCGCGAGGTCGTCCGCGCGCGGTCCTTCACGGCCGCGGCGAAGCGCCTCCTCCTGACGCAACCCGCGGTGAGCCAGCAGGTGAAGGCCCTCGAGACCGAGGTCGGCGAGCGCCTCCTCGAGCGCAGCGGACGCGGGGTGCGCCCGACGCCCGCGGGCGAGGCGCTCCTCGAGGCCGCGGACCGCGCGCTCTCGATCCTCGACGACGCCGTCCGCGGGATCCGCGAGGCGCGGGCACGCGGCGAGGGCACGGTCACGATCGCGTGCGGCGACACGGTCGCGCTCCACCTGCTGCCGCCGGTGCTCGCCGAGTTCCGCTCGAAGTACCCCAAGGCCGACGTCTCCGTCCGGAACCACCCGTCCCGCGAGGTGCTCGACCTCGTGCTCGGGGGCGACGCCGATCTGGGCGTCGCGACGGAACCCGAGGTGCTCGACCCCGCGCTCGAATCGGCGACGCTCCTCGAGGAGGACCTCGTCCTCGCGCTCCCGCCCGGGCACCGCCTCTCCGCGACGGGCGCATCGTCCCTGCGCGACCTGGACGGGGAGAGCGCCGTCCTCCTCGCGCGCCCCGCCGCGACGCGGGCCGTGATCGACGCGGGCCTGCAGGCGGCCTCCGTGCGTCTGGTCCCCGCGATGGAGTCGGGCAACCTCGAGGTGGTGAAGGCCTACGTCGCCAAGGGCTTCGGCCTGTCCATCCTGCCCGCGCTCGCCGTGACCGACGACGACCGGTCGCGCCTCGCGATCCACCCGCTGCCCGGGTCGTTCCCCCGCCGCCGCCTCGTCGTGCTGCGGCGCCGCGACCGCTGGCGCTCGGGCCTCGCGCGCGCGTTGACGACGATGCTGGCCGCGCACACGCGCCCGCGCCGGGCCGCGGCGCGCTCGCGGCGCTAGCGCGCACGTGCGCCGCTTCCTCGCGGGGCTCACGGGCCTGCGCGCGATGGTCGCGTCGGCGTTCCTCTTCGCGGTGATGGCCGCCCTGATCAAGGCGGCGTGGACGCAGT
>DATLLK010000475.1:0-2619 GCA_035537895.1 Planctomycetota bacterium | reverse complement strand
ATCGAGCACCCCGCCCCGTTGACGTCGCTCCTTCCCCTCGCGCTCGCGGGTCTCCTCCTCGTGGGAGGCGTCGTTGCCGTGCTCGTTCGTCTCGGTCGCGGTCGCAGGCGCCGCGCGCCGCCGGGTCAGGCGTAGAGGAGCAGGCCGGTCCCGAGCGACGCGGCGTTCGCCACGAGCGAGAGCAGGAGGCCTCGCGGCCACCCCGCGCGGCCCGCGATGGCGTACGCCGCCGCCTCGAGGAGCGTGACCCCGACTTCGAGCAGCGCCACGCGGGGCGCCCAGGCGAGTCTCGACTGCAGGGCGGCGTCGGCCAGCCACAGCAGGGGGTGCGTCAGGAGGCTCGCCCCGATCGCGGTCACGCCCAGGCGGAGCACGTCGCGGCGGGGCCAGCGGCCCGCGACCGTGAGTCCGACCACGATCGGCACCTCGATCGCGAGCGTCAGGAGGAGGGCGGTCGACTGCGTCACGCGGGAGAGGCGACGAGCGGCGACGCGCTCTCGACGGGCACACGCCGTCCCGCGAGCGCGAGCAGCAGCACGGGCACCTCGATCCACGCGTGGACCGACGCGAGCAGTCCGTAGGCAGCCCGGCTGCCGAGGAAGTCGCGGGCGAAGAGCATCGCGCCGCCGACGCTCACCGCGAGGAGCGCCGCGACGAGGACGGGCGCGCGGGGCCAGGGTGCGACCGGTCGGTCGTCCGCTCGAGCCCCGAGCAGACGGGGCAGGACGAAGAGGACCGTCAGATGGTGGAGGATCTGGAGGTACGCAGCGGCGGCGAAGAGATCGGCCGCGGACGCGGAGGATCGCAGGCCGGGCAGCACGTAGACGGAGAGGTGCTCGGAGAGGCCGCCCGTCGTACCCCACGTCGCGTCGCGCGCGAGGAGGCCTGCGGAGGCGAGCGCGCGGGCCGGGAGCCCCGTCGCGATCCCGATCGGGACGACGACGAAGAGGAACGCGCACGCCGCCAGGGCCCGCCGTCGCGCAGGTCCGCGCAGCCGCTCGGCGAGGAACCCCACGGGCGTCGTGTTGTGGAGCACGGCCAGCACGACGAGCGTCGCCGCGGGGTGGACGGTCGCGCCCAGCACCAGCACAGCCGCTCCCAGCACGGCGACGCCGAGGCGCACGGGCTGCGCGGCGAGCGAGGGCAGGACGGCGATTGCCAGCACGGCCACGGCGCCCAACTCGAGCCGAAGCCCGTCGCCGTACGCGAGGTGCCCGCCGAGCATCCGGATCCGCACCACGACGATGCCCGCCAGCACGGCGAGGATCGCCAGGCCGCGACGTCGGCCCAGACGACGACCGAAGCGGCCGTCCACGTAGCGAAGCTCGGCCAGGACGTGCGGCGCGCCCAGCACGGCCAGCGAGAGCGCGTAGGCGAGCAGCGGGGCCGCGGTCGCGCCGAGGGCGGCGACGGCCGCCACGGCGACGACCGTCGGGGCGCTCGGCAGGCGCATGCCTGCCGCGGGCGGGGCCGCGCTCACGCTTCCGGCGGCGCCGCCGGCTTCGACGTCACAAACCGTGCGAGCACGAGGACCAACAGGCCGCTCGCCGCGACGATCAGGGCCAGCGTCGTGGGGAACCGGCCCTCTTCCGTTTCGACTTCGTCCGGCGCGGGGAGCAGCGGACCCGAGGGCGTCGGGACGCCGGGTACGGAGGCGATGAGGATGGCCTCCTCGTCGTCGGCGGCCTCCGTGGTGGCGGGCGGTCCCTCGGCCAGCACGCTGCCCGCGGCGTCGTAGCGCACGGTGCCGGTCTCGAGCACGATGCGGGAGCCGTCGACGCCCTTCACCCGCGCGACGACATCGATGCGCGCCGCACGCTCCGAAGACGGATAGAAGCGGGACGGCCACGCGATCTCCGCGGACACCGTGCCCGGGGTCGCGGCGGTCGAGCCGGGCGGCCTGGCCGAGCCATCGGCGACCTTCAGGAGGGACGCGGCGGACTCCGCCGGAACGAGGCAGACGGTGAACGAGTTGCCGCGCGCGGAGGGCGCGATGTCCGTGCCGCGCCCGTGCCAGAGGATCTCCCGGTCGCGGTTCGCGACGACCCAGATCAGGGCGTACTCCGTCGTGTGGGCGGCGGGCGTGACCGTGCCCGCACGTGCGGCGGCGAGTCGCGCCTTCGGGGGGACCCAGAGAACGTCGCCGACGCGCAGGCGATCCGGATCGGGCAGGGTCGCGCGGTTGGCGGCCGCGAGCGCCTTCCACGCGGCGGGGTCGGCCGACTGCTTCCGCGCGATGGACAGCAGCGTGTCGCGGGGCTGGACGGTGTAGCGCTCGCCGATGCGTTCCGCGAGCGGCCCGAAGTCGACGGCGACGCTGGTGGGAACCTCCTTCATGCCGGCCGGCGGCGGCGCGGGGAGGTCGGCCAAGGCCGACCCGCCCGCGAGGAGACCCAGCAGTCCTGCGCACACCATCGAGGCGCTCGTCCGTCGCATGCCGCTACCTCCGGTCCTGGGGACGCCGACCAGCAGACACGGTCGGCCAGGCGGAGTTCCCGGGCGCCCGGCAGTATCCCCCGCCCTGCCGACGCTGCCGGAGGGCACGGACGGCAAGGCGAGGCGTGCGCGCCACGGACCGCGTAGCCGAGGGCGAGGGTCCGAAAGGGGAGGCGGCCACGG
>DATLLK010000474.1:0-4053 GCA_035537895.1 Planctomycetota bacterium | reverse complement strand
ACGCCGGAGGAGGCGGAGGAGATCTACCGCCTGACGGCGCTGTGCACCTTCGAGGACCGCTTCGTCATCCCGCCGATGCACCGCGAGGAGGCGCTGGCGATGCTCGAGGACCCGCACGAGTGGAAGCAGGAGGCCGGGTTCGGCTTCCGCGCCGGCCCGCAGCGGGGGGCCTGACGTGGAGGCGCTCGTGCTCCCCGTCCCGGCCCTCGAGTCGCTCGCGGCGCTCCTCGAGTACCCGCGCGAGGGCGCGGCGGAGCGGGCGCAGGCGGCGCGCGCCGCCCTCCTCGCGGCGGCGCCCGCCGTCGCGGTGGCCTGCGAGCCCTTCCTCGCGCACCTGTCCTCGGCGCCCCTCCACGACCTGGAGGAGCTGTACGCGCGGACGTTCGACTGGAGCCCCGAGCGGGCCCTCGAGATCGGCTGGCACCTCTACGGCGAGCAGTACGACCGCGGCGCATTCCTCGTCCGCATGCGCGAGCGCCTCCGCGCCCACGGGGTCGAGGAGGGGCAGGACCTGCCCGACCACCTCGCGACGCTCCTGCGCCTGCTCGCGCGGACGGGGCCCGTCGAGGCCGAGGACCTCTGCGCGCGCCACCTGCGCCCCGCCCTCGAACGCCTCGTCAAGGGGTTCGAGTCCTCGGCGGGGAACCCGTACGCGGACGTGGTGAAGGCCGTCCGCGAGGCGGTCGCGGGGGAGGGAGGGAACGACCGGTGACGACCCTCGACCTGCTCCTCTTCGTGGCCCTGCCCTACGCGGCGCTCGTCCTCTTCTTCACCGGGACGATCGTTCGGTACCGCAAGCGGCCGTTCACCTACTCGAGCCTCTCGTCCCAGTTCCTCGAGAACCGCCACCACTTCTGGGCGCAGGTGCCGTTCCACTTCGGCATCCTCGTGGTCCTCGCCGGCCACGTGGTCGCGTTCCTGATCCCGCGCGCCGTGCTCGCGTGGAACGGCGTCCCCTGGCGCCTCTACGTGCTCGAGGCGACCGCGCTCGCCTTCGCGATCCTCGCCCTCGTCGGCCTCGCCAACATCGTCCTCCGGCGCCTGCGCGACCCGCGGGCGCGCGTGACGACGTCGCCGACCGACTGGGTCGTCTACGGCCTCCTGGTCGTCCAGGTCGGCTCGGGCCTGTGGACGGCGGTCGTGCACCCGTGGGGCTCCTCCTGGTTCGCCACGTCCGTGTCGCCCTGGCTGTGGTCGCTCGCGACGCTGTCGCCCGACGCCACCTGGGTCGCGCCCCTCCCGCTGTCCCTGAAGGTCCACGCGGTCGGGCTCTGGGCGATCCTCGCGATCTTCCCGTTCACGCGCCTCGTGCACGTGCTCGTCGTGCCCAACCCCTACCTGTGGCGCCGGCCGCAGGTCGTCCGCTGGTACGGGATCCGACGCACGTCGGGCCCCGCCGCCTGGCGCGGGCCCTAGAGCGGCCCGGGAAGGCGCCATGACCGACAAGGGCAAGTCGCTGACCGTCCTCGCGGCGAACACGCTCGCCTTCACGGTGTGCTTCGCGTGCTGGATGCTCTACGGCGTCCTCGTCACGTTCCTGGTCGACAACGGCGTCCACCGGTGGAGCGCGGCGGACATGGGATGGCTGATCGGCATCCCGGTCCTCTCCGGCTCCCTCCTGCGCCTGCCCGTCGGCATCGCGACCGACAAGTGGGGGGGCAAGCC
This sequence comes from Planctomycetota bacterium, assembly GCA_035537895.1. Taxonomy (GTDB): domain Bacteria; phylum Planctomycetota; class PLA2; order PLA2; family JAEUHO01; genus DATLLK01. The sequence continues at coordinate 2,388 of DATLLK010000474.1, read as the reverse complement.
CGTCTTCACGGCGGTGCTGCTCGCCTCCGCGGTCCCCATGTGGTTCGTCTCGTCGTGCGACGGGTACTGGCAGTTCTTCCTCGCGGGCCTCGGCCTCGGCATCGCCGGCACGGGCTTCGCGGTCGGCATCGCCTTCACCTCCGTCTGGTTCCCGCGCCACCGCCAGGGCACCGCCCTCGGCGTCTTCGGCGCGGGCAACGCGGGCGCGGCCATCACGACGCTCGCGGCCCCGAGCCTGCTCCAGCGGCTGACGGACGGGGGCACGCGGCTCGACGGGTGGCGGACCCTGCCCCGCGTGTACGCCGTCGCCCTCGTCGTGACGGCCGTCCTCTTCTGGCTCGCGACGTGGAACCGCACCCCGGCGGGGAGCGGCGCGAAGACGATGGCGCAGCGGCTCGCGCCGCTCCGGCGGATGCGCGTCTGGCGCTTCGGCCTGTACTACTTCCTCGTCTTCGGCGGCTTCGTCGCGCTCGCGCAGTGGCTCGTGCCCTACTACGTGAACGTCTACGCGATGTCGCTCGGGCTCGCCGGCCTGCTCGCGTCGGTGAACAGCCTGCCCTCGGGCGTGATCCGCGCGCTGGGAGGCTGGATGTCGGACGCGTGGGGCGCCCGCGCCGTCATGTTCGGCGTCTTCGCGACCTGCATCGTCGCCTGCGCGCTGCTGGTCGTCCCGCAGATGGACATCCGCTCGCCGGGCAGCGGGATCATGGCCGCCGCGGCGGGCACCGTGACGGAGGTCACGGAGTCCGCGGTGACGGTCGAGAGCGCAAAGACCGGGCCCCGCACCTACCCGCTGCGGCGGCGCGAGCGGGAGCTCGTCACCGAGGAGGAGCGGCGCGAGCGGCTCCTCGTCCTCCCGCGGTGGATCTCGTGGCAGGAGCCCGCCGTGTCGCCGGGCCAGAAGGTGGCGAAGAAGGAGCTCGTCGCGCGCGGCACGACGCAGATCTTCTTCCAGGCCAACGTCTGGATCTTCACCTTCCTCTCCTTCCTCGTCGGGATCGCGATGGGCATCGGGAAGGCGGCCGTCTACCGCCTGATCCCCGACTACTACCCGGACGACGTCGGCGTCGTCGGCGGCGTCGTCGGCGTGATCGGCGGCCTGGGCGGCTTCGTCTGCCCGGTGATCTTCGGCTACCTGCTGCAGTGGACCGGGATCTGGACGACGTGCTGGATGTTCTTCCTCGGCCTGTCGATCGTCTGCTTCGTCTGGATGCACCTGACCGTCCGGCGGCTCCTGCGCCAGCGGGCTCCCGACACGCTGCGCCTGATCGAGCACGGCCACCGGACGGAGGCGCCCGCGCCGGAGGGCGTGTCGTGACGCGCGTCGCCCTCACGCGCTGGGAGGTCGAGACCGAGCCCTTCTGGGTCTCCGAGGGCCGCGTCGTCGCGTGGCGCAACCTGTGGATCTCGATGCCGGCGCTCCTGTGCGGGTTCGCCGTCTGGAGCTTCTGGTCCGTCATCACGGTCTGGATGAAGAACCTCCAGTGGTTCGGGCCCGACCTGAAGGACCGCCGCTACTACGAGCTCGCCGCCGTGGCCGGGCTCGCGGGGGCGACGCTCCGCATCCCCTGCTCCTTCCTCGTCGCCGTCGCGGGCGGCCGCAACGTCGCGGCGGTCACGACCGCGCTGCTCCTCGTCCCGGCGATCGGCGTCGGGCTGGCGCTCCAGAGCCCCGAGACGCCCTACGGGATCCTCCTCGCGCTGGCCGTGGCGTCGGGCGTGGGCGGCGGGGCGTTCGCCTCCTCGATGAACAACGTCACGTTCTTCTTCCCGCGCCGCATGAAGGGCCTGGCGCTCGGGCTGAACGCCGGCGTCGGGAACCTGGGCGTGAGCCTGATGCAGCTCGTGCTGCCCCTCGCGGTGACGGCCGGGGTCTTCGGGGCCGCGGGCGGCCTCTCCCGGCCTCTGCCCGCGGCGGTGCCCGGCCACGCGGCGGGCGCGGCCGTCTGGATCCAGAACTGCGGCTGGGTCTGGGTGCTCCCGCTCGCGGTGCTGACCGTCCTCGCGTGGTGGCGCATGGACGACCTGCCCGCCCATCGGCCCGGCGGATCCGCGACCGGCGTCGGCCGCGCCCTCTGGATGAACGGCGTCGGGCTCGCGGCCGCCGCCGTGGGCGCATGGCTCTACGCGGGCCTGAGGCTCCCGATCGGGGTCGTGCTCCCCGTGACGATCGCGCTCGGCGTCGCCGGGACGCGGTGGGTCGCGCCGCGCGCGGTGCGCGTGCTCGTCGCCGAGCAGTACGGGATCTTCCGGCGCAAGCACACGTGGGTCATGACGCTGCTCTACTGCATGACCTTCGGGTCGTTCATCGGGTTCTCGTTCGTCTTCGGCCTGCTGATCAACGACGTCTTCGGGAAGCTCCCGGGCGGCGCGCGCAACCCCGCGGCG
>DATLLK010000473.1:0-6748 GCA_035537895.1 Planctomycetota bacterium | reverse complement strand
GGTGACGAGAACGTCTTCTGTCTCGAAGCCTGGATCGGCCGCGGGTCGTGGCGGGCTCGTGCGCCGGGCGGAGGTCGCGTGACGTGGGGGAGATGGGACCACGCGGCACTGGGTGAGGCGGATCGGACCCGCGGGGGTCGGTGAAGATGGGCGCCCGCGGGGCCGACCTCTTCCCGTGCCGACATGAGACGAATCGCCAGAGACCTCGTACTCCTCGCCGTCGCCGCCATGGGCGGCGGGTGCGCGGGAGTCGCCGGCATGGGCTCGGGGGATGCCGCACCGGTGCGGAGGGCGCCGCTGGCAGCGGCGCCGGTGGCAGCGGAGCCTGGGGCCGCGGAGCCGCGGCCGGAGGCGGCGGCACCGCGGACGTCGCTCGCGGCGCCGCCCGAGGGCGTCGGCGCCGAGGACCGCGGGATGTTCGAGGAAGCCAATCGGCTGCGCGCCGCCGCGGGCCTCAGGCCGTTCCGGTGGAGCGAGGCGCTCCACCGCGCCGCGGTCGAGCACAGCGAGGAACAGCGTCGTCACGGCTACATGGGCCACGGAAGCCCGGACCCGCGCCGCGACGACCTCGCTGACCGTCTGCGGCTGGCCGACTACGGCGCCGCCCGTCAGTGGGGCGAGGTGGTCGCCATGGGCTACGACGGCCCGAAGAGCGTCATGACCGGATGGATGAACAGCCGGGGGCACCGGAAGATCCTGATGGACCCCGGTCTGACGGAGGCCGCCTTCTCGCGCGTGGGCGCCTACTTCACGGGGAACTTCGCCACGCCGCGCTAGGCGGGGCCGGGACGCCTGCGACGGGCTACGGCGCCTTCTCGCGGTCCCGCGCGGCCGTCACCCGCAACACCTCGAGCGCGCGCCGCTGATCGGGGAAGAGCGGCGCGTGGAACGTCGTGCTCACGCCCGTCACGGGATGGGGGAGCGTCAACCGGGCGGCGTGCAGCGGCGTCCGCTGGAGGCGCGCCGCGGGCCCGCCCTTGGGGTCCACGAGGCGCCATCCGGAGCGCCGGCCGTACAGCGGGTCGACCAGCAGGGGCGTCCCGATGGACGCGAGGTGGACGCGGATCTGGTGCGTGCGTCCCGTCACCGGGACCGCCCGGACGCGAGCCGAGTCGCCGAACGACTCGAGGACCGCGTAGTCGGTGCGGGCCGGCTTGCCCCACTTCGTGTCGACGCGGGCCCGCGTGCCGTGGCCCGGCCCGGCGAGCGGGGCGTCGATGGTCCCCGTGGGCGGGTCGGGGACGCGCTCCACGATCGCGTCGTACTCCTTCTCGACGACCCCGTCCTCGGCGAACGCGGCGGAGACGCGCGCGCGCAGCTCCGCGCCGCGCACGAGCGCGACGAGCCCGCTCGTGTCTTGGTCGATCCGGTGCGCGAGGCCGAAGCCGGCGAGGACGTCCTCCTTCAGGAGCTCGAGCAGCGTGCGTCGCACGCCGAGCCCGGCGCCTCCGTGACAGGGGACGCCGGGAGGCTTGCTCACGACCAGCAGGTCGTCGTCCCGGTGGATCACCGTGACGACGCGGCCGCCCGCAGGCTCCGGACGGGGGCTCGCCTCGCGCCCGACGGTCGGCACCGTCACGCGCTCCCCGCCGCGGAGCACGAGCCCCGGCCGCGCGGCGCGCCCGTCCACGAGGACGACGCCCTCGCGGACGATCGCCATCAGCTGGCGCCGCGAGTGGCTGCGGAGCCGGTCCGCGAGGAACCGGTCGAGGCGCGTGCCCGCCGCCCCCGCCGGCACGACCATGACGCGGTCCGCGCGCGCGGGGCGCTCGGGCGCGGGGGGGGAGTCGTGCGTCATCGGGTTCCTCGGGGCGGTCGTGGTGGGCGATGGAGGATTCGAACCTCCGACATCCTGCGTGTAAGGCAGGCGCTCTGACCGGGCTGAGCTAATCGCCCCCGTACGCGGCGATGCTACCCGAGCCCCGGCCGCCGCTCATTCGCAGATGAACCGTCCCTCTCGGTGCTCCTTGCCCATGCGCTCCCGCTCCTTCTTGCGCGCGTCGGCGCCCTCCTCGATCACCTTGCGCAGGTCCGCCGCCTTCGCGGCGTCGGGCTGGCGCATCTCGTAGACCTGGAGCAGGAGGCGCAGGTAGGAGTCGCAGTAGGGCGCGAGGGCGCGAGCCTTCTCGAGGTGGTCCCGTGCGCGTTCGGGCTCGTCGAGCGGGTCGAGGAAGAGCGTGCCGAGCCAGTACATGGCGCGGTGGTCCTCGGGGTGGGTGGCGAGGTGGGCCTCGAAGTCCGCGCGGGCGAGGTCCGTGCGCCCCAGCAGCCGGTAGCAGTTCCCGCGACGCAGGAGGATCTCGTCGAGCGCGGGATCGTCCATGCGCATGGCCTGGCCCTTGGCGCGCAGGACGAGGGCGCGGCCGAACGCCTCGACGGCCCGCTCCCACTGGTTCTGCATGGCGAGGCCGTTCCCGAGCCCCGCGAGGAAGTCGGCCGCCTGGCCCTCCGACCGCTCGACGAGCCACTCCCACTGCTCCTGCGCCTCGACGTAGCGCCCCGCGCGGGAGTACGCGTAGGCGAGCATCCGGCGCGACTCGACGGCGCGGACGGGATCGTCCTTCGCGCGCTCGACGGCCTCCTTCACGAGCTGGACCACGGACTCCGCCTCGCGCGGCTCGACGCGCACGACGGCGGTCTGGAGCAGGGCGCGGTACACCGCCCGGTCCACGGGCTCCGGCATGTAGCGGGGCGCCTCCGCCTGCAGCGCGCGAAGGGCGCGCAACGCCGGCTCGGGCTTCTGCGGCTCGAACTCCAGGACGATCATCGCGCCGAGGTAGCGCCACGCCGGATCGCGGGCCGTGACGCCGGGGAGCGTCCGCATCCGGGAGTGGTCCGCGCGGGCCCCCTGCTCGTCCTTGGCGAAGACGGCGCCCATGCCGCTCCAGAACGCGACGCGCGGATCGCGCGGGGCCTCGAGGGTGAGGTCCCGCAGCCGCCGGCGTGCCGCCTCGATCGCGATCTCGCGTTGGTGCCCCACGGCGCCGTCGGCCGCCTTCAGGTTGTTCGCGGCCTCCTGGAGGGAGTCCTCCACGGCGGAGGGCGTGTCGGGCGACGCGCGAGGCGCGTCGTCGGCGGTGTCGGCCGGGCGCACGAGGGCCCACGCGCCGATACCGGCGGCCACGGCCGTCCCGAGGAGCAGTGCGAGCCGCCACGACGTCATCGCGGGAGCATCGTATGCGCCCCCGGGCCGACCCCCTACCCGCCGCTCAAGGCCGCGACGATCGTCACGTCGTCGGCCGGCCCCACGGGCTCGCCGAGGTCCTTCGCGAGGCGCGTCCCGACCCAGAGCCGCACGTGGGGCCGGATGCTCCCGTGCTCGTCCACGATCCGGAACCGCAGCCCGGGGTACTTCGCCTCGAGGCCGTCGAGCACGGAGGCGAGGTCGAAGCCGTCCACCTCGATCGCGCGTCGACCGCCCGTGTACGAGAAGAGGGGCGAGGGGATCGCGACGTGGGCCAAGCGCTCACATCCCGGCGGCCACGGTCACGGCGAGGACGTGGGGCAGGTCGCGGGCGATCTCGCGCCACGTCGCGCCTTCGTCGCGGCTCGCCCACACCGAACCGCTCGTCGTGCCGAGGTAGAGCCCGACGGGGTCGCCCCGGTCGGCCGCGAGCGCCTGCCGCTTGACCGTCCACCACGCCTCGCGGCGGGGGAAGCCTGCGTCCTGGCGGCGCCACGTGCGGCCGAGGTCCTTCGTCCGGTAGACCGCGGGCCGGCCGTCGACGCTCGTGCGCGGCCAGACGTCCCGCCCGTCCATCGGCACGACCCAGGCGGTCGCGATGTCGCGGGGGTGGAGCACGATGGGGAAGCCGACGTCGCCGATCGGCTTCGGCAGGTTGCGGCCGATCCGGTCCCAGGTCTCGCCCGGCCGGTCGAGGCGGTAGAGCCCGCAGTGGTTCTGCTGCCACAGGCGGTCGGGCGCGAGGGGGTGGAGCACCGCGCAGTGCGGGTCGTGCCCGAACTCGGGGTTCTTCTCCGGCAGGAACGACGCCTCGACGCCGCGATTGAGCGGCGTCCACGTCGCCCCCTCGTCGAGGCTCTCGAAGAAGCCTCCCGTCGAGAGGCCGACGTAGAGGTGCGCCGGGTCGCGCGGGTCGACGATCACGGAGTGGGTGATCGCCCCGTCGGGCACGTCCTCCACGCGTCCGGGGATCTTCGACCAGCCGCGCCAGGCGGCCGTGAACCCCGCGCACTCCTCCCACGTGACGCCCCCGTCGCGGGTGCGGAACAGGCCGTGGGGCACCGTGCCCGCCCACCACTCGCCGGGTCGGGTGTCGTGGCCGGGCGTCAGCCAGAACGCCGCCTTCACCGTGCGCGCCGCGCCGTCGCCCTCGGGCTTGCCGAAGGCGGGCGGATGCTTCGCCTCCGCCCACGTCCGGCCGCCGTCGAGGGAGCGGAAGACCGTCGGGCCGAGGTGGCCGGTCCGCACGCCCGCGAGCAGCGTCCTGCCGTCGCGCGGGTCGAGGACGAGGTGGTTGACCACCTGGCCGAAGAACGGCGCAGGCCCGCGCTTCCAGGTCCGACGCCCGGCGTCGGAGCGAAGGAAGAAGGCGCCCTTCTTCGTCGCGACCATCAGCGTGAGGCGGGCCGACGTCGGCGCGGTGCGGCGGGCCTTGCGAGGCGCCGCCTTCGGAGGACGAGCCTTCGGACGACGTGCGGCGGCGGCCATCGAATCCTCCCTGCGCCCGTGTGGCGGGCGCGCCCGTCGATCGTCACCCCATCGCACCACGCCGTCCACGGGCCGAGGGTGCCGGAACCGGCCCCGCGTCCCGGGGCCGCGGAGCGGCGCCGCGAGGACGGTCCTACGGGGCGTCGCCGGCCCCCGCGCGGCGCCACGGCGTCATCGCGATCCCGTACGCGAGCGCCCACGCGAGCCCCAGGACGACGGCCCACGTCCCCGCCGAGGTCGGGCCCGCCGCGGAGGACGCGAGACCGAGGTCGTGGGCGATGGCTCCGCCGACCAGGATGCCCCCACAGGTCACGAGCGCGTCCGCGTGACCCTCCCCGACCATGACGATCTGGCGCACCGGGCAGCCGCCCGCGAGCACGCCGGTCAAACCGACGAGCGCCATGGAGATCGCGTTCCACAGGCCGTCGGTGTGGGCGACGGGCTGGTCCGTCGAGCCGCCGTTCCACCCGCCCGACGCCGCGAGGACGAGCCCGTAGCCCGCGACGATCGCCACCGCGCCGAGCAGGACGCCCTTCTGCGGCAGGACGATCTGGCGCGCGGCGAGGACCGCGCAGAAGCCCGTCGCCGAGAGCGCGGCTCCCGCCACCGCGCCCACGGCGAGCGAGAGCAGGAACGGCGCGCGGGCCGGTCCCGCGCCGCCGCCGCCCGGGACCGGACCGAACAGCGCGCCCGAGAGGGCGAGCGCAACGAGGATCCCGACCATCGCGGGTCCCTGGAGCCCGACGGGCGCCGGCGCTTCCGACGACTTCCCGAGGCCGTAGCCCCGCCGCTCGAGCAGCAGGCCGACGAGCACGCCCGGGACGAACCCCGCGAGCCCCGCCACCGCGTTCAGGTCGCCCGCCCCGAGGCGCTGGAGCATCCGGAACGGGCAGCCGAGGAACACGAGCGCCCCGATGCCCATGAACAGCCCGAGGACGAATCGCGAACCGGCGTGCGTGCCCGAGCGCGCCGTGAACCGGCCCCTCGAGAGCGCGAGGAGGAACGCACCCAGCACGAGGCCCGCGATCTCCGGCCGCAGGTAGGCGATCTTCTCGCGGACGGGCGGGGCGACGAGGCCGAGGGAGCCGGCCGCGTCCCGCAGGAAGCATGCGCCGCAGACGCCCATGTTCCCGGGATTGCCGTTGCGCACGAGCACCGCGCAGAGCACGCCCACGAGGAGCAGCAGAGCGAGACCCAGCCCGAGGGTGCGCGCGGAGGACGGATGGCGGAGCATGAGCCTCCCTTCGACCGGGGGAGACGTACCACGTTCCCGCGCCCGCCGGGAAGGGGGAGCGCTCCCGGCGGGCGCTCGGACCCGCCCTCTCGCGGTCCCGATGTCGGCCCACCGGGCTACCCTTCCCCCCTTGCTTCCTTTTGCCGCGATCGACTTCGAGACGGCCGACCGGGGGCGCGACAGCGCCTGTTCGGTCGCCGTCGTGCGGGTCGAGGCGGGTCGGATCGTGCGCTCGGCGCACCGCCTGATCCGCCCGCCGCGGACGCGCTTCGAGTTCACCCACATCCACGGCCTGCGCTGGACCGACGTCGAGCGCGAGCCCCCCTTTCGCGACGTGTGGGCCGACGTGCGCCCCCTCCTCGACGGCGTCGAGTTCCTCGCGGCCCACAACGCGCCGTTCGACGAGGGCGTGCTGCGCGCGTGCTGCCGGGCCGCCGACCTGCCGATGCCCGAGACGCCCTTTCGCTGCACCGTGCGCCTCGCGCGCGCCGCGTGGCGGCTCTTCCCGACGCGGCTGCCGGACGTGTGCTCGTTCCTGGGCATCCCTCTCAAGCATCACGACGCGTTGTCGGATGCAGAGGCGTGCGCGGCGGTCGTGCTCGCGGCTTGTTCCGAAGCCGCTCGAGAGCGCGCGGTGTAGGCGGCGGGCCACCCGGCTACGCGATCAGGGCGCGCAGGGGGAGCGACGCGGCGTAGCGGCCTCGGCGCCGCGGGACTCGTCCTCGCCGCCGGATTTGTCCTCGGGGCTCCCTTCATTTCCGCGGTCCTCCTCGCGGCTTGTTCCGAGTGCGACCAGCGGCGCGCGGGATGGGGTGCGGAGCGCCGATGACGACGACGACGCG
>DATLLK010000472.1:0-3177 GCA_035537895.1 Planctomycetota bacterium | reverse complement strand
CCGAGAAGAGGACGGCGACGCGACGCGCGGGCGCGACGGCATCCTCGACGCATCGGACGATCTCCTCCCGGACGAGACCGACCGCCTCCTCGTAGGAGACGTCGCGCGGCGCCGGCGCGGGGAATTCGTCCCGCGCGCCCTCGTGCGTCAGGGCCCGCCGGCGCGCGAGGGGGACGTGGAGGACGCCCTCCAGGAGGCTTCGCTCGACGTCGTACTCCCCGAACGCGAGGAGCCGCCACGCGGCGACGGGGTCGAGGCGCGCCGCGCGACCCGTCGCGTCGGCCCTCCACGCCGCGGACGTCCTTCGCGCGACGGGCGCGTCCCGCGGGGCCACGACTCTCGGGCGCGTGTCGCTCGCAGGGATCGGCTCGTCAAGGGAAGCGTCGGGGAAGATCCCTCCCTTGTACGCGACGGGAGGTCAGTGCGTGCGTGGCAGGGATCTTCACACCGATCTGGCGGGATTTCCTCCTGCCTGACGATCCGACCGCGCCGTGGCAAGTTCCGATGGCGCGCATTCGTGCCGCCGTCGGAGGCTGTGCGAGGCGTGGGGAGGCCCACGACCCCACCGTAGATCGCAAGTCTCGCGACGCGACCGTCGACGCCCTCCCGCGGATCCAGGCCGCTCGGGGCGAACCTAGGGCGGGTTGTGGGCCCCGAAGGGGGCGCCCGTGAGCGCCCTGGGCGATCCCGTTTGCTACCTCGATACGCTCGTTCTGGCCCTGCCCGGCCGACGGAACTCGTGCAGGCGGCGTGCGGCTCGTCTTCGGACGAGGTGGAACGCCCGGCGTGACTACGTCTCCCCGGCGCGACGAGTGCTCATGAGGCGATGCTGAGCGGGCCTGTCCGCTCCGACCCGGAGCGACGGACGAGCTCCTTCAGCGAATCGGGGCTCGCTCCGCGAACCGGATGCGGAGGACGGTGACCTCTCCCGATCGGACCGTCACCGTCCCGGGGCCGCGCACGTGGGAGTACCCCTCTTTCTGCGCGGTGAAGGAGTAGTCGCCCGGCGGGAGGGAGGCCACGGGCGCGCGAAATGCGCGGTGGGTCGCGCTCCAGCGGGGCCGCGTCCACGGTTCGGGGATGTGGTGGCCCCTGCCCGTGCCCGGCTCCTCGTAGGCGACGAGGAAGTCGATCCCGTGGATCGGACGGTCCGCTCCGTCCCGAACGTCCAACGCCACGCCCGTCGCGCGAGGGCGTGGCACGCGCAGTTCGACAGCCCGGGCTGCGGCGATCTGGATCGTCCGGGGCTCGGTCACCACCTCGCCGTCCGTCACGCGGGCTTCGAATCGACCTTCGGGGAGGCTCGCAAAGGTCCATCCGGTCGGCCCTTTCGGCCGACCCCGCACGACGACGGACCGATCCGGGTCGGTCGAGTCGCGGAGAAGGAGGTCTCGCCCCTCGGGGTGCCAGTAGCCGTCGTCGTCCCCCTCCTCCGTCACGACGACGACCCCTCGCCCCGCCGAGATTCCACGATCCGGAGCGGGGCGAAGGGAGAACCGCTCCGGAGCCTCCGCCCGCACGCGGGAGGGGAGACGAAGCCGCACGTTCGTCGCGATGCCGTCGTAGCCGGCGACCGCCACATACACGCGGATCTCCGTCGCCGGCTCGGTCCCCGGTTCGAGTTCGACCCACCCCTCCAGCGCGCCGTCCGACGCGATGGGGTCGTTCAACCGGGTCCATGACCGGCCGTCGAAGAGGGACTCCCCGCCGTCGTAGATCAGCATCTGCTCGACCACGCCCGGCGACTCCCCCACGACGACGGAGACGTCCGAGCTGTAGCCGTACGGGATCGGGACGTGGAGCACCTCGTCCTCGAGCACGAACCGGAACGCGCGCACGGGCCGGACCACGAGCCGGAGGCCCTCGGCGCCCGCCGTCGCGTGCATCCATGGATCCCCCCCGAGCGCCCGCGGCGCGCGGAACCTCCAGCCGTCCCCATACGCCATGACGGCGTACGTCCCCGACCACAGACCTTCGAGGCGGAACCGACCCTCTGCGTCCGTGGACGTGGTGCGCCACGCGCTGGACGCCGTCGCCGCCACGAGGTCGTCGTCGACTTCGGGCACCTCGACGGCCCTCGCTCGGACACGGATCCCCGCCACGGGCCGATCCGCGGGATCGACGACGAGACCCTCGATGGTCCGGCCCGGCTCGAGGCGAAGGGTCGCCTCGGGTTGCGTGTCCCACGGGCCCTCCGCGGAGGCTCGCCCCGCGGCCGTCGCGAGGAGGCGCCGAGGGCCCGCGCCGCCGATCACCTCGAGGCGCGCGAGGCCCGAGGCGTCCGTCCGCGCGGCCGCCAACACAACTGCCGAAAGGGTGGGGAGCGGGCCATCGTCGGCCCGGCCCACGGCGAGGACCGACACGTCCGCGCCCTCGATGGGATGGCCGTCTTCCGCCGCGACGACGGACACCTCGATGCGACGCGTCTCCTCGCCCGCAGATCCGTCCGCGCGCTGCGTCGCCGGCGCCACGGGCGTTCGCGCCGAGAGAGCGCTCGCGGGGGGCTCGCGCTCGCGATACGCGGGTCCAGGTTCGGTCGGCGACGCGGCGGGGCCGGAGTTCCGTCCCCAGAGGAGCGCGCCGAGGGCGAGAACCAGGATGCCTAGCAGGAGCGCGGCGCTCGCGGACCGTCGCGACATGACGTGCGCAGTATCTCCTGGCCACGGTGGCTCTTGCCGCGACGCTACTTGGGGTGATCGATGATGGCGACAGGTTACGCCCGCCGGCCCCGAGGCCGCCCCAGCCCCTCAAAGTCGTTGCCAGGGCACCCCAGGCCCGTGGCCAGCCGGCCTTGCGGGCCCCCAGAAGCCCCTTGGCCGGCCGCCCGCCGGCACGCTGTATGCCGATCTACTTACGCCTCGGTTGGCAGGCCTCGCAGCGGTCTTCACCCGTCGGTCGAATGGAGTGCAACGCGAGGCCGGTTCGCGGAAAGTAGGGGTGATGTTCCGCCGAAGCCTCGAGCACCTCTTCGTCCGATTTCGCAGGACGGCCGACATCGCCGCCCTCTCGGAAGTGTTCGACCGGACGGCGGCGGAGCTCTTGAAGGTCGCGCTCCACATGGCCGCCGACCCCGCGGACGCGGAGGACCTCGTCCAGAAGACGTTTCTCTCCGCGATCGAGTCCGCCGACTCGTTCGACGCGGGGAAGCGCCTCGTTCCATGGCTGCTGGGGATCCTC
>DATLLK010000471.1:0-4501 GCA_035537895.1 Planctomycetota bacterium | reverse complement strand
GCCTCCGCCCCGATCGCGCTCGGGGCGCGCGAGGTGGGCGGGGATCGCCAGGTCCGCCGCATCCACGTCGGCCGGCCGGGCGTACTTGTCGAGGACGCCCTGCGCGGCGTTCGCGGCCGGGGCGCGCCGCCCCTGGTGCCGGGCGAGGCCCGCGAGCACGAGGCCTCCGGCGGCGCCCCAGGCCTCGGCCGCCGCGCGACGGTTGAGGCGCAGCTCGCGGGCGAGCGCGGGCACCGCGCGCCGGCCGGCGTGCCGCAGGATGCGGGAGTAGTCCGCGGCCGGGTCCACGAGCCGGCCAGCATACGCCCGACCGGGCCCCGCGGGGCCGCGGGGTCCCCTTCCGGGCGGACGACCGGCCGGGGCCTACTTCTCGGCGGTCGCCTTGGGCAGCCCGGCCTGCTCGTGGACGTGGATCGGCTGGGCGAGCCGGTGCAGGTTGGGGTCGTCGAGCACGTAGGGCCCCGCGCGGTTCGTCCGGTCGTCGTCGGGCCGGTACTTGTCGTGCGCGACCCGCGCCTGCTCGGCCTTCTCGGTCTCCCCGAGGTCCTCGTAGCACCGCATGGCCCAGTACCAGGCCTCCCAGTCCTCAGGCTCGATCTTCATGTAGCGGTCGATCACCGCGAGGCACTCGGCGAGCTTGCCCTCCTGGTAGAGGACGTCCGCCAGCCGGCGGTGCGTCTCCCGGTCGCGCGGGAACTGCGTGAGCACGTGGCGGAACTCCGCCTCGGCCCCGGCGAAGTCGCCGCCCGGCCCGTTGCGCAGGACCATGCCCCGGAAGAACGCGGCCTTCGCCCAGCCCGGCTTGCGCCGCTCCGCCTCCGCGAGGGCGGCCGACGCCGCGTCCCACTCCTGGAGCGCGACGGCGGCGCGGCCCACGTTGACCCAGCCGTCCGCGTAGGCCGGGTCGAGGCGGGTCACGAGCGAGAAGATCTCCCGCGCGCGTACGGGGTCGCCCTGCAGCAGGTGCGCGATCCCGAGGTCGTTGATCCGCTCGCGGTCGAGCGGCAGCTCGAGGGGCAGCGTCGCGGGGTCGGGGGCCGGGCCCTGCGTGCCGTCCGCGGTGATCGGGAGGGAGAGCGAGCCCGACGCCATGTCGGAGACCGGCAGCTTCGCGAGGTCGATCACGCGCTCCTCGCCGCGCACGAGGAAGTCCTTCTCGGGCGCCCAGCGCAGCTCGAGGCCCTTCCCCGTGCCGTACTTCGCGGCGAGCTGCTGGAGCAGCGGGAGGAAGAACTTGCGGTAGCGCAGCGTCGCCTTGAGCTCCAGGGTCCCGGTCGCCCCCTCGGGGACGCGGAAGCGGTAGCGCACGACGTCGGCGGTCCCGGGGCCGATGCGCTTCGCGTAGAGGAGCGTGTAGAGGTCGTTCGCGACGCGGCTGACGAAGCGCGTGCCGTCGCGGCGCAGCCAGTAGGAGCGGTAGTGCTCCGCCGACGGGTCGACCTCGTTCGTCGCGGGGTCGATGCGCCCGCTCGCGTAGAACGCGGGCTGTCCACCGACGCTCGCCTCGAAGTGGAGCCACGCCTCGTTGCTGTCGGCCGTGCCGCCGGGGAAGGCGTGCCCGACGCCCAGGTTGCGCACGACGACGTGCGCCTCGACGACGTCGCCCGGCCGCACGGCGGGCTTCGCCGTGCCGGCCGGGAGGAAGCGGCGCTCGCCGGGCAGCACGACCTCCGTCACGTCCACGCGGCAGGCCGTCGCGAGGAACTTCTGGATCTTCTGGATCATCTCCGTGTCGTCGCGGAGGAACGGCAGACCGGTGTTCGCGGCCGCGAACAGGTGGCTGCGCACCATGCCCTGCGCGTCGGCGGTCGGGTCGTCGGGGTCCGCCACGAGCGGCATGTGGCAGTCCTGGCACCGCTTGGACGCGGGCGGGTGATAGAAGGACCGCGCGTTGCCCATGGACACGCCGCTGTCGTCGTGCGCGTCGTACTCGTCCTGCGCGCGCGCCCAGCGCCACCGCGTGAGCTCGGGCGGCGGCTGCGCCTTGTGGCAGAGCGAGCAGAACGCCGACTCCTGCACGTTGTGCGGGCGGAGGCTGTCGACGTGCGCCTTGGGCTTCAACCGCAGGAGCACGTCGTGCGCCGCGCGCACGGCCGGGTTGTCGCTCGACTCGCCGGGGTAGACCCGGCGGCCGCGCAGGACGTAGTCGGCGTTCCCCGCCGTGCTCTGCGGGTCGATCGCGTGGCACGACACGCACGTGAGGCCGGTGCGGGCGTCGTCGCTCAGCATGTCGAGATGGGGCGCGGCGATCGGAGGGAGGCCCGAGACGGGGTCCTTCGTGAACAGGAGCGCGGGGTCGTGGCAGCCCGCGCACCAGCGCGCGTCCTCCTTGGGGAAGCGCTCGCGGAGGTCCTCGACGGAGATCCGGTAGAAGGGGTTCGTCATCGAGGCGTGGCGGTGCGCGCTGCGCTTCCACTCGCCGACGATCACCTGGTGGCAGTCGACGCACCGGGCGAGGTCCTGGATGTCCTTCGCCGAGACCACCAGCTCCCCCGCGCCCGTCGTGGCGTGCGACGGCGCGAAGTGGCCGCGCGCGGCCTCCGCCGCCTCCGCGGTCGCGGTGTCGAACACGGAGCGGGGACCCGGGTCCGCGCGCTCCCAGAGCGCGAGCCCGGCGCCGATGGCCGCGGTCGCGGCGAGGCCCCCGCCGAGCGCGAGCCAGCTCGCCGGGTTGCTCCCGAAGCGCCGGTGGACGACGTAGACGAGGAGGACGCCGAACCCGGTCGCGAGGTGGATCGACCACGCGGCGGCGCGCGAGGCGCCCTGCGGCTCGACGATCAGGTAGGCGCCGGAGGCGGTGCAGGCGAGCGCGAGGAGGAGCACGACGCCGCCCGAGAGCGCGACGAAGGGCTTGCGGCGCGTCTGCACGACGGCGTGCGGGACCGTGAACACGAACAGGACGGGGAGGAGCACGGCGCCGGCGAGGATGTGGATCGCGAGCGCGCCCGTGGCCCCCGGCGATCCCCCGGGTGTCGCGAGGAGGAAGAGGCCCGTGCCGCCGAGAAGGATCGTCCCCAGGACGAGCAGCTTCACGAGGGGCCGCTGCCAGCCGGTCAAGACCGAGCGGGGGGCGGGCGGGGGCGACAGCTGCGGCATGGACTCTCCGGGAACGCGGTCCCGCGGGGCGGGGATGCAACGACTTCGATGCACGCGCCATTCCACCCTCCCCGGGCTCGACCGAGGCGGAGCGGCGGACGGATGCCGACGGGGCGAGGGCCCCCGCGTCCGCGCGCGGTCCGCCAACGTCCGGGGGGTATCCTCCGCGCGGCGCGAGGGTCGCCGGAGGTCGTCGATCGATGTTCACGAACGTGAAGGAAGGGTTCGTCGCCGAGCTGCACGGCATCGAGGAGGCGGGCCTCCTCAAGCGCGAGCGCGTGATCACCGGGCCGCAGGGCGCCCGGATCCGGGTCCAAGCCGGCGCGGACGTCCTCAACTTCTGCGCCAACAACTACCTCGGGCTGGGCAACCACCCGCGGCTGGTCGAGGCGGCGCGGCAGGCGCTGTCGACCCACGGCTTCGGGATGGCCTCCGTCCGGTTCATCTGCGGGACCCAGGACATCCACAAGGCGCTCGAGCGGGAGCTCGCGGCCTTCCTCCGCTTCGACGACGCGATCCTCTACACGTCCTGCTTCGACGCGAACGGGGGCCTGTTCGAGACGCTGCTCGGCGAGAACGACGCCATCGTGTCCGACGCGCTGAACCACGCGTCGATCATCGACGGCATCCGCCTGTGCAAGGCGCACCGGTTCCGCTACGAGCACCTCGACATGAAGGACCTCGTCGCCAAGCTCGAGGAGGCGAAGGCGGTCGGCGCCCGGCGCATCCTCGTGGCGACCGACGGCGTGTTCTCGATGGACGGCGACATCGCCGACCTGCGCCAGATCTGCGACATCGCCGAGCGCTACGAGGCGATGGTCATGGTGGACGACAGCCACGCGACGGGCTTCGTCGGCCGCACGGGACGGGGCACCCCGGAGCACTGCGGGGTCGAGGGCCGCGTCGACGTCCTCACGTCCACGCTCGGGAAGGCCCTGGGCGGCGCGTCGGGCGGCTTCACGTGCGCGCGGCAGGAGATCGTGGACCTCCTCCGCCAGCGGTCGCGGCCCTACCTCTTCAGCAACACCGTCGCGCCGCCGATCGTCGCCGCCTCGCGCGAGTGCGTCCGCATGCTCTCGGAGACGACGGCGCTGCGCGACCGGCTCGAGGCGAGCACGAAGCGCTTCCGCGAGGGGATGACGAAGGCGGGCTTCAAGCTCCGCCCCGGGATCCACCCGATCTGCCCGATCATGCTCGGCGAGGCGCGGCTCGCGGTGGACATGGCCGACGCGCTGCTCCACGAGGGGATCTACGTGGTCGGGTTCTCGTACCCGGTCGTTCCCAAGGGCCTCGCGCGCATCCGCGTCCAGATCTCGGCCGCGCACGAGCCCGAGCACGTGGACCGCGCGATCGAGGCGTTCACGAAGGTCGGCCGCGCGATGCGCGTCCTCGCGTAGCCCGGACG
>DATLLK010000470.1:0-3539 GCA_035537895.1 Planctomycetota bacterium | reverse complement strand
GAGCACGTCGCGCACCTCCGCGTTGCCGGCCTTGAAGTTGAGGTCGGCGCTCTCGACGCGGCGCGCCGCCAGCGTGACCCCCTCCTCCTGGATGCGGTACGACGTCTTCGCGACGCCGACCGTCCGCCACGACTGCTTCACGTCCGCGGCGATGTCGTCCTCGAGCCCCTCGACCGCGCGGTGGGCGCGCTGGGCGAGGATGAGGGCGGCCCGGTAGACGTTCCGCTCGGCGGTCCGCTCGATGGGCAGGTCGACGTCGATGCCGGCGCGCGCGAGGGCCTCCACGTCGGTGAAGTCGAACGCGCGGTTGCCCGGGGTCAGCAGCTCGCCGCCGAGGCGCAGGTTGACGTCGGGCCCGAGCCCGTTCGCCGCCACCTCGACCTTGCGGATCGCGTCCTTCTCCTGGTCGCGCGCGTTGAGCAGGTCGAGCCGGCGCAGGAGCGCCGTCGCCACCGCGAGCTCCTGGTCCTCGCTCGGGTCGGGGAGGCCCGCGGCGCGCAGCCCGTCGAGGGAGTCCTCGCGCACGACGACCTCGACGGACATGGGCAGGCCCAGGAACAGCTTCAGGTCGTCGATCGACCGCTCGAGGGCCTCCTTGGCGGCGACGCGGCGCTGGTCGGCGCGCAGCACGTTCTGGCGCGCCTGGTCGACCTCGAAGTCGGGGAGCCGGCCCGCCTGCTCGGGCCCGAAGGCCTTCGCGCGGTCGTAGAGGCGCACGAGGTTCCCGTAGGTGACCTCCTCGTTCGAGAGCGTGTCCCGGGCCTCGACGACCCGGTAGAACGCCGAGGCGAGGTCCACCACGAACTCCTGCTGGTAGCGCGCCCACGAGCGCAAGGCGTAGAGGACGTCGAGCTCGGCCTGCGTCAGGTTCTCGCGCGCCGCCACGCCGGCGCCGCGCACGAGCGGGAGGAAGAGGTCGAGGGAGAGGATCGAGCGCGCGGCCTCGACGGGGTCGCCCGTGAACGCGCGAAGGAAGTCCTGCGCGAGGCGCAGCACGACCGCTCCCCCGCGCTCGAGCTGGCGGGAGGCGCTCCCCTCGACGGTCGCTCCGGCGGTGCCGCCGTTGTCGGTGCGCACGAGGTCGCCCGACCCGCCGAGCGCGAACTGCGACTCGAAGGCGTGACGCTCGGCCGTGTACCGGAGCGCGACGAGGTAGACCTCCTCGCGTCGGTCGCGGTACTCGCGGGACCCGACCGCGGCGATCCGCAGCGCCTCCTCGACGTCGAGGACGACCCGCTTCAGCCCGCGCAGGGGGCGGGCCTCCTCCTCCGCGTCGTCCACGTCGAGGCTGCCGCGCACCTCGGGCACCGCGACGCGCCGCCCGCCGAGCGCCGAGTAGACCTCCTGGTCGGCCTCGATCTTGCGCTCGACGGGGCCCTTGCACGCGCCGAGCGCCGCCGCCGCCGCGAGCAGGGTCACGGCGCAACGGGAGCGGGCGGGGGGAGCCACGCGGCGAGGATACCCGTGGAGGGGCCGCCCCGCAGGGGATCCCCGCCCCGCGCGCGCCTCGTCGGCCTATTCCTTCGCCTTGCCCGCGTGGAACAGGACGACGGGGACCTTCGACCGACGCAGGACGTCGGTCGCGACGGAGCCCATCAGGACGCGCCCGAGGCCCGTGCGGCCGTGGGTTCCGAGCACGATCACGTCGCACCCGAGGCGGCGCGCCTCGCGGTCGATCACCGCCGCGGGATTGATCTCGTGCACCACGTGGTGCTCGACCCGGACGTTGCGCGCCGCGGCCGGGGTGATCCGCCGGAGGTGCTCGACCGCCTTCTTCTCGATCGCGGCCTGGCCCTCGGGCGTCGAGGGGGTCACGACGAGGGGCGTCGCGTCGAGCGGGCTCACGAGGAACGCGGGCTCGCACACATGCAGCAGGTGGACGGTCGCCCCCTCGCCCGCGAGCGCGCAGGCGAGGGCCGCGGCGTCGTCGCCCGTGGGGGAGAGGTCGGTCGGGCAGAGGACCGTGCGGTACGTGCGGCTCATCGGCGCGGTCCCTTCTTCGATGTCGAGGTCTTCGCGGTCGAGGTCGGCCGCCCTCCGCGGGGCGCCGCCTTGCGCGTCGCCCGGCGGCGCTCGCCGATCGCGCCGAGCAGGTCCATCGTGCTCAGCAGCCCGACGTACATCCCGTCGGCCTCGACGAGGACCCGGTGGATGTGGTGCGCGTGCATCAGGCGGGCGATGTCGCGGATCCCGGCGTCCTCGGGCACCGAGTACACCTCGGCCGTCATGACGTCCCGGGCGGTCTCCTCCGCCTCCTCGGGGATCTCGCTGCTCCCCACCATGTCGTCCTCGTCGAGCACGTCCGTGTCGATCTGGAACCACCCGCGGCCGCGGCGCGGGCGGGCGTCGGGGTCCTCCGCGTAGCGCTCGACGAGGTCGCGGATCGAGACGACGCCCACGATGGCGCCCGTCTCGTCCGTGACCGGCGCGCCGCTGATCCGGTTCTCGACCAGCACGCGCTCCACCTCGGACAGCGGGGCCGACTGGTCGATCGTGATGACGTCGGTGCGCATGATGTCGCCCGCCACCAGGGGGTGGATCGACGCGGCGGCCGGCTTCGCACCGATCTTCGCGGCGGGGGAGACCGAGGGAGTCTTCCGGATGCGGGCCTTGCGCTTCATGATCGGGCCTCCAGGGGGGCGTGTGGCCAGACCTGCCCTCGCCACTGTACCTGCGTCGTCACGGCACGTCGGGCGGCGCCGGAGCGACGCGGCCGCACCCGACGGCCGCGCCGCAACGAATCCGTCGCGGCGCCGCGATCCCGCCGCCCCGGCGGCGACAACGGTCATTGACAATGCCCGCCGGGCGCCGACAGTGCGCCCATGGTTCGGGGTGCGGATCGCGCCACGTCGCCGCGCGCTCTCCGGAGGGAGGCGACGAAGGCGGCGTTGCTCGCCGCCGCCTCGACGCTGGCCGAGCGCGGCGAGGATCCCCTCGACCCCGCGCTCGTCGCCTCGCTCGCCGGCGTCTCGCGTCCGCTCTGGTACCGCTACTTCCCGACGCGCGGCGACTTCGTCGAGGCGATCCTCGCGTCGATGCACGCCGCGCCCCCGCGCCCGGCGGGCGACGGGCACGAACCCGCGGCCGACGTGCTCGCGTTCTTCGTGACGCTCGCGAGAGGCCTCGACGCGAACGCGGCGCTCGCGCGCGTCGTGATCCCGGTGAGCCACCTCCCCGGGCCCGTGTCGGACGCCCGGACGCAGCGCCGTCTCGCGGCGATCGAGCGCGTCGCGCAGCGGCTGCCCGCGGACGTCCCGGACCGGGGCCGTCGCGCCGCGTTCCTGATGGATGCGTTCCTCGGGATGCAGCTCGCGTGGAGCAAGGGCCAGGTCGCGGGACGGTTCGCGGACCGCGTGCGGCAGGACATGCCGTGGGCGATCCGGGGCGCCCTCGCCGGGTCCGGTCCCGGGGCGACCGCCAAGCCCCTCCCTCGGAAGCGGAAGGAGACCTGATGCGTCGTCGCACGCTCGTCGTGTCGGTGCTCGCGGCTCTCTCGTGGGTCCTCTCCCCGACTGCCGGCGCCGCCGACGCTCCGCCGC